>JBIIRF010000158.1:0-5867 GCA_044341715.1 Bacteroidia bacterium
AAATTGTTTTTGAAAAACCCTGGAAAGACGAACAGGAAATGTCGATACTCAACGTATTCATGAATACGGAGGAAACGGAACTATATGTATTTGGTGAATACTGGCCAAAAGGCGAAGAGATGATGAAGGCCAAGAGTGAAGGAGTAGTCACCATGCTGCTGGATTTAACAGGTAAGGAAGTCATCAAGAAAAAATATTCCTGGAAGAATGATCTGAATAAGATCCTTAAAACAGAAGATAATACAATGATGACTACCAAGGATAATGTACGCACGTATTTCCATCGTATTCATATGACTAAATCAGGTAACATATTCGCTATTGGAGAACAATATGCAAAGGCTGCAAGCGCAATGGGAATTGCATCCCGTGCTATGGGTGGCGGAGGATCAGTAGCACAGCTGAATATTCTGAATATGGTGGTGCTGGAACTAAGTAAAGATCTATCCCTCGTTTCTTTCAATGGATATCTTAAGAAAAAAACTACTGTAGCATTGCCACAAGGACTAGGTGGGGCCAGCTCAAATATGATTGCAATGTATGTAAAACAGGTTGGTGGGTTTGACTATGAGTTCAGCAGCTTCGAAAAGAGCAGGGATCTCTTTGCTGCTGTTTATCGTGACTATGATCGTAAAGGTGATGATGGAAAAAAAGCGGATATTATGTTCGGAATTCTGAAACTCGAAGATGGAAAACTAAGCGGTTCCCTGATGCCTATTTCCATTAACTCCAATTACTTCCAATTAAACCCTGCCAAACCCGGATATGTGACAATTGTGGAGTACTTTAAAAAGAAGAAAACAATCAGTTTCAGGATTGAGAAATTAGTTTATTGATAATCAGTTATTTGTAAACTACTGATTATTCAGTAGATCCTATATTCAGAGGGAAAGGTATTAACATTTGGTGAAGCCTTTCCCTCTGATTTTGAAAACGGGACAATGTTTTCTATTTTTACTGAGGTGCTGCAACAAAAGGTTGCCTCAATCGTTAAATATAAGAGATGCTGGAGTTACTCTTCTTTCTGATTTTCCTTAGCGGGTTAGCCATGAAGCTATTCCATGTTCCATATCATACTGTTGTGATGGGCGCAGGATTGCTATGCATGTTATTGTTGTACGTAACAAAACTGGCCAGCCAGAAACCGGGAATAAAACGTAACGCAGGATGGCTCGGACTTGCTACAGTTAGTTGGTTGATTTTCTTTTTATCCGAAGTGAAATTCATGGGAGGCACTTTGGTTTTAATGGGACTTGCGCTCTTCGTTTCCATCCTTTCTCTACTTATGACATTGCGTGAAACAGGGCCATTATCTCCCGGACGATTGTTCATCCTTTTAGCTGCTTTGTTTTTGTCTGCCAGCACAAGTTGGATGGATTTACATACCCGTTACTACGTGTTCAATATTCATTTTAATCCGGCCGTTTGGTCCGATTACGTCACACTGGACAAATACAGCTGGTTCCTTTACAAAGACCGACAGTTCGACGAAGCGCTGGTGATCAATGGCAAGGCCTACAACGCAGCAAAAGCTAGCGGAGCGGAAGAGTATATACCGACTGTCCAGGAGCACGAAGAAGCCATTAAAAAGCGCAACTGGGGCCATTTTGATAACGAGTATTGATTTTCCGGACAAACAGCTTATCCACTTCTCCTAAATAGTATTCGTTGACTTGAGCGTTATTTTCGACTTGCTCAATAGTTTGGTAAATAAGATCCTTTCGCCTTCAAATATTTCTTTAGGTCTGAAATTATTCCAACTGCAAATCAACTTTTGAAATCTGGATAATACTATAGGGAGAATTTATGTCCAGATAGATTCCTACGCCTGCATTTTGAGATTGTTTTTTAAGAAATATCGTGGAGGAAAAATGCGATAAAAAGCTAAACGGATACAAGTGTTTAATAACGGCTGGTTTAGAATTTGAAGTTTACCTTTGCCGTGGGTTTAAACCCGATAGCTTTGTTTTTTCCTGAGTTATTTAGAGGGTGAGGGGGTTGTTTTCACGGGGGTGTTTTTAACCGGATACTCAATCATTCTTAACTGTATTTTTGATTTTAAATGTATCTAGTATCGACGGACATCGTGAGTGTGCATTCTTGATAGAATTTTGCAAGCATCTTAAAAAGTATACGCAATGGGAAAAATGATGGAAGTACCAACTTCAGAAAATGATATTATTACCTTTCGCCGCATCCGATCGGCAATAGGTGTATTAGGTATTGGGTTGCCAATAGTGTTGGTGATCTTGCCGGCGATAGAAGTTTTCGACACATCCGTACAACCCTCAATAAGCCATTTCTATTACACGAATTTCAGGGAGTTGTTTACAGGTGTATTGTGTGCAGTAGGATTGTTTTTGATTCGTTACCGTGGACATAAAAATCCTGTAATATGGAAAAACGATAGTCTGCTAACCAATGTCGCTGGTGTGATGGCATTTGGAATAGCAATTTTCCCGACAAATCCGGATTACTGTTCGCAGAAGGTTTATTCTTTATTACCGTTTTGCAATGGTTTTCTCGGAGGATTGCATTATGCTTTCGCAGCTGTATTTTTTGTGGTACTGGCAATCATTTCAATTAATGTTTTCACCATCGGACAACATGACAACGCTGAAATTCCTATCAGTATGTTCAATGAAAACAGGATTTATAAAACCTGTGGATGGTTCATTCTGCTGTTTGTTGCATTGGTACCGGTTTTAGCGCATTATGAGGTCAGCTATGGAACGTTGATTTGTGAAGCATTAGCATTGTTCTCCTTCGGGTTTTCCTGGCTGATTAAGGGCAGAGCATTGGGAGATAAGGGAATGACAGGGAGAATGATTTATAGAGAGAATAATTGATGCAATAGTTCTATTCATTATTTTTATCGTATGAAGAAGTGGCCGGTGTTTTTTCTGATTTTATTGTTTACCCCTGTCATAAGTGGCATCTATGGGATTTTACACGATCAGTTGACTTATACAATTTCACCGGAGTATTACACGAAGTTTAAATTTCAACAGTTCGGACTTTCTGACAACGAAGTAGAGGCTGTATTTCCCAATCCTCGCTTTCATGTTTCGATAGTGGGAGTAATGGCTACCTGGTGGGTTGGTGTTCCAATTGGATTGGTACTAGGCCTGGTTGGTCTGCTTCATGCCAATGGCGAAAGAATGTTTTATGTCACTTCCAGAGCAATCGCGTTAACAATGGTCATTGCATTTATAACCGGGATTGTTGGGCTTCTGTATGGGAAATTTTTCCTTGCCGTGAGTGGTGTGAGTTGGTGGCTACCTGATAACCTGATATATCGTGCTGATTTTATTGCTGTGGGATCGATGCATAACTTTAGTTATCTCGGAGGATTTATAGGATTGATTGTGGCTGTTTATTATAGTTTAAGGGAGAAAAGAAAAAATATTGTGATAAAAAAATTATCTCCGGTTATTCAGCCGAATGAGTTGAAGAAACTTTTGAGTCTTAAAAGAATTATTCTCCTTGACGTTCGTGTCGGTGCTATGGCAGAAGCTGAATACAAAGTCCGACATGTTGCCGGAGCATTGTGGGTGGATTTGAATACATCATTGGCAGAAATTCCAACTGATTTTTCAGATGGAGGGAGACATCCGTTGCCTTCATTGGAAAGATTCGCTTTGTTACTTGCGAACCTTGGAATATCAGCAAATAGTCATGTCGTTGTCTACGATGATAAATCATGCGCCAATGCTGCAGCTCGATGTTGGTGGATGCTTCGGGCGGCAGGAGTTGAGAATGTGCAAGTGCTGAATGGTGGGCTTCAGGCAGCTGAGAAAATTGGTCTGCCAATGAGAGCAGGAATTGAGTTAGCTGAAAAATGCACGCCTCAGTCGTTGGCGAACTGGCAACTTCCGATTGTTTCATTGCAGGATGTTAAGAAAATGTCGTCAGAGAGAGCAGGGTTGATTATAGATGTGAGGGATGCGTATCGATACCTTGGGGAGTCTGAGCCGATAGATCTTGTTGCCGGGCACATTCCTGGAGCAATCAATATTCCATTTAGTCAGAACCTGGATAGTGAGGGATGTTTTTTATCTCCGGAAATACTCAAAGACAAGTATGAAAATGTTTTAATGGATTTTCATTCGAAAGATGTTGTGGTGCATTGCGGAAGTGGTGTTACCGCTTGTCATACCTTACTTGCGATAGATTACGCCGGCTTGCCGATTCCGGCACTCTATGTTGGATCATGGAGTGAATGGAGTAGATGTGATCTACCAATGCTTCCTTGATTATTGAGGTAATTGTTTGATTTTGAGTGTTGTGTAATTGGGCTCAGAGTGACTTTATCGACCGATGGTATTATTTGATAAATTTAACTTTCTATGAGCGGGTGTCTTGTGAGCGATGAGTTAAATTCTAAAATATACATCCGTATGAATAAGTTATTTAAAATCGTCATTGTATTATTTTTTTATATCAAGTGCTTCAAATGCACAGGTTGTATGTAATGATTTCACTATTACCGGTACTACAGTAAGTGGTTATTTTGCTTCACAGAGTGGCGTGTGTGCGTTATCTCCTGTTCCTACAGGAAATCTTATCTGGACCGATACCCCTCTCAATGGAAATCCGAATGGATTTATAACCCATACATTTAATTCTCCACAAACCAATGTCACTATTGGATATACTGTAGTAAATACGAATGATGTGGGAACTATTTCTGTAAATGGTGGTGGTGTTATTACAGTGACTTCTACCAATGCATGTGCAACTGTTTCCGGGAATTTAGTTGGTCCATACCTCGGAGCTGGTGCTTATGGTGATATTCAAATTAATATTACATCTACACTTCCATTTACGGAGGTGACATTGATAAATACTGGTGGTCAAAGCGGAATTGTTTCAGGTGATTGTAATTCCGTTATTATTAACGCGGACTCCTGCCAGTTTAGTTTTGGGAACGATATAACTCTCTGTCAAAACGATTCAGTTGTATTAAATGCTGCAACACCTAATTCAACTTATTTATGGCAGAATAATTCAACTGATTCAATTTTCACCGTTACTCAATCTGGTACTTATTGGGTTCAGATTACAAACGCCAATTGTACCTTATCTGATACAATTAATGTGAATTTCACTCCACTTCCGGTAGTTGATTTAGGATCCGATACTGTTTTATGTCAGGGGAATATCCTGTCACTCGATGTTACAACTCCAAATGCTTCATATGTTTGGCAAGACAACTCTCTTTCGCCAGTTTTTACCGTCAATCAGCCGGGTTTTTATTGGGTTGATGTTACCGTGAATAATTGCTCTTCTCGTGATAGTATATTTGTGAGCTATAATCCACTTTCGCAGATAGATCTTGGAAATGATACTACGTTATGTCTGGGCGAAGTTCTTGTTCTTGATGCGACAGTGCCTGTTGGAACCTATCAATGGCAGGATAATTCAAATGGTGCTACCTATAGTATCACACAAACCGGACTCTATTGGGTGCAGATATCAAATGGTGACTGTAGTGTTTCTGATTCAATTCAAGTGAACTACACGAATCTTCCGGTAGTCAATCTTGGTAACGATACTTCCATTTGCCAGGGTGAAATTGTTTCATTGAATGTTAGTCTGCCGGGTGCAACCTATCAATGGCAGGATAATTCTATTAATTCTGTTTATACCGTAGTTCAACAAGGACTGTATTGGGTGGAAGTAACCTTGAATAATTGTTCCTCGACTGATTCTGTTTTTGTTGCATATACACCTGTGCCGCTTGTTAATTTGGGAAATGATACAACACTTTGCGAAGGAGAATCATTATTACTCGATGCTACAACAACCAATGCGACGTATCTCTGGCAGGATAATTCCGGTAATTCACAATTCACCGTTGAGCA
>JBIIRF010000159.1:0-5842 GCA_044341715.1 Bacteroidia bacterium
ACGTAGATTTTTTCATACGGTTATCAGCGCCGCAAAACTGCTAAAAAAAGACCTTATTTCAAGGTAATAATCGACCGGATGTTGATTGACTCCGACGAATCCACTATTTCAATGCCGTAAGTGCTTGACGCAGGCGTTGAAAGAGATCCGGAATACCCTCTGTTTTACATGTTCCAACCGATAATCGATACCAGGTACTATCCTTCGATGCACCGAATGCTGAAAACGGCACCATCGCCAGTTTCGCAGCACCCAACACATACGCCGTTACCTGCTCAGTGGTACTTAATACTTCACCGGCCGCCGTTGTTTTCCCTTTAATATCAAACTGGACTGTCAGGTAGATAGCTCCCTTAGGCTCAATACAATGGACAGGAAACCCATCTTTACGCAAGCCTTCAAATCCTTCATAAATTCCATGAAGACGCTCCCATACCTGTGCTTTAAAATCTCGCAGGAAGTCATCCGTAGCATGTTCATCATTCAGGAATCTCGCAGTCGCCATCTGTTCCGCTTTAGGGGACCATGCACCGATATGACCGAGGATCGACTTCATTTTATCGATGATATAATCAGGACCAAGCGCCCAACCGACACGTACTCCGGTAGCGGCAAGCGCTTTAGAAATACCATCGACATAGACCGTATACGGACGTAATTCGGGACGTAAACTCACCGGATCCACATGCTTCTCCCCACCATGCAAGAGGGCTCCATAAATCTGGTCGTACATGATGTAAAGCGGTTTTTCATTTTCACTGCGACTACGGTTTTCCTCCAGCACCAGATCACAGATTTCTTCCAGTTGCTCACGGGTGAAGACAGTTCCTGTTGGATTCTGCGGAGAGCAAAGTGCCAACAATTTCGCACCCTTCAGATGTGGACGAATTGTATCAGCAGTTGGCATGAAATTATTCTCCGGCGTACATTCTACTTGCACACCAGCAGCACCGAAAAGATGACAATAGTGATTATTATTCCAGGAAGGAACCGGGTATATAACTTTATCACCGGCATCGAGAAGCGTTGCATAAACACCATAAATGATCGGACGCGCGCCACCTGCAATAAGCACTTCGTTGGCATCATATGAAAGTCCGTGCATACGTTTTGTCCAACTCGCCACAGCCTTACGCAAATCAAGCATACCGTTAGCAACGGGATAATTGGTATGACCCTCACGATAGGCCTTGATGATCTCCTCCAGCAAAAGTTGTGGGATCGGAAAAACGGCAGGATCGAAATCACCGATGGTAAAATTGGTAATTTGCTCACCGGCCCTGATACGTTCATTCACCTCATTACCCAGTTTAATGATCTCTGAACCGATCAGGTGTTCGGCCATATGAGAGACGGGGAACGAAGCAGCTTTATGGAGAGTAGTAGACATAATTTTTTCTGAAGCGCAAACCTACGGAAAAGCAGGTGTTTTCCCACTGAGAAAGTTCATATCAGAGCGGATTGTTTTTCAACGAAAACGGACATTCGTGTGAAAAACAGCCGAAATCGGGCTATAGAAGTCCATAAATGACCGTGAATAAGTCCTTCCACGACTCCGTTCCGGCCATAAAAAAACACATTATTTTCGTTGGTATGATGAAGATGTGTCGTACTCTGCTCCCTTTCCTCCTGCTCTGCACCATTTGTCGCACTGTATCTGCCCAAGCCCCGGCACTCAGCGACAGCAGCTTGCGCGAAACCCTAACCCGTGCCGTACAGCATTGGAAATCCGGAAAAGCGAAAGACGCCTACCTCGCCCTCGACACCATCACCGGACACCCTATTTCCCCTGAAGTTGCCGGCACTAAAATCAAAGCCGCCATCTGGACTGCCAACTACCTCCAGGCCCAGTACAAGATCAAATCCGCCGCACCATTCCTCGACAGCGCCCTCCATTGGGCAGAAGCCTACAATACCGGCGAAGAACTCAGCAGAGCCTACGAAGCCTACGCCGACTGGCACATGGCAGCAGGAAATCCCAAAACAGCACTCATCGCCAAAGAATCAGCCTGGAAGATCCGCGACAGCCTGCACCAGGTATCCCTACGGGCAGAGATCGACTCGCTACATACAGTCATCAACGCACTACAACAAGATCAGGCCACAGTCATTGAAACCAAAACTTCGGAGGCGGATACCGTTAGTGAACAAGCAGCAGGATTAAAAAAATGGAGGTATGGAATGGGCGGCATCATCGCCATACTGCTGCTGATTGTTTTCCTCATGAACGGCACCATTCAGCGACTTCGAAACACACCACCGGCACCGGCACCATCAGCACCCAGAATCAGACCGGAGACGCCCGCTCCTTCAAAAATTTCAGACACTGAGCCGGCTGAAAAACCAATTGTTGCAGCACCGCCTGTAGAAGCACCAAGAGCCGCAGCACCATCCACTGCAACACGTGACATTGTATCAAAACTTCAGGATGTAGAGTTGGTATTAATACGTGCAGAATCACTCGGGCAACATGCCAACGGAGAAACGAAAGCCATCCGTAATTTCCTCAACGAATACATGGCACAGCTTCCATTCATCATGAAAACGCTGGACGATGCCATCACCAAAAACGAAGCAGCACCCATTCTGTTATCACTCGAACATCTGAAAACCTATTTACAGACATTCGGAATGCAAGGCACACTCAAACTGATCGCAGAGATTGAAGAAGAGGCGCCGAAGGAAAAAGTCTCGAAGCTATTATCACGTGTTTTCCAGATCCGCAACCATTGCCGACGCGCAGCAGACGAAGCAAAATCGATGCTTGAGAAACTTTAAGCTCACCGAAGTATAATTAATACTCGACCCTGAAATTCATCAATTCAGGACGCTCGAAATAATCGGTAAAAGAAATTTTCAGCGTCACCGTTTTACGATCTGCAGAAAGCGTCGCCATCGAATGATCTACTTTTTTGGCAGGGCGAGGGAGGTGAACGATTGTAATCGAATACGCATTACCGATCATTGGCAGCATCTGCTTAAGCGTTGAATCCTTTGCGATATATTCCTTCATCGCCTCTGGTTTCACTGTCTTACTAAATACACCATTTGAATTTTCCAGCGTAAAAAACTCACCACTGCGAAACACATCATTTGAAGCACCCGCTTTAGGCATCATTGGCAGAGAAGGCTTCGATTTAGGACCTTTAGCTGAAGCTGCATCACCTTCTTCCTGCGCCGGTTTAGCTGCATTACCAACAGCGGCTAATGCTTTCGGACTCGAAGAATAAATTACAGCCATATCTGCACGATTTTTCACAGGAAAACTATATTTTACAAAACTCACCTTTTCCTTCAAGGACATATGCATATGAAATTGTCCATCGCGGAACAAACGCTTTTCTTCGTCTGACAAATCTGTAGCAGCATCAATATACTCTTTGAATGCAAACGTAGAATCCTCCACTTTATCATAATCCTCTTTCTCCTTCAACTTATCTTCACCACCAATACTGGACATCATTTCAATCATCTTGAACATATCCATTGTCATACTATACTCTCCACTTCCATCTTCATTAATAGTGAATTCTTCGACTGAATCGAAGCAAGAAGAAAACAGGAATAAGATTGAAATGACAGCGATAAAATTGAATTTACGGAACATACAGTACATAAGTTTCTAAGTTTTTAAGTTTTTAAGTTTATAGGTTTTTAAGTTTATTTGTCTCTGCTTGCCAGGAGGGCGGCCCTTGCCTTGACGGGAGCTTGGTCCTTGCCTTGTCGGGAGCTTGCCTCGTGGAGCGCCTTTAAAAATATACGCATAGCGGAAAGGTGCCTCGTGGAGTAGCTATTATTAATTTGTCGTTACATTGTCATTCATGCTTATGGAAGAGACAGCCGGGTGATTCTGTTTGTCTTTTAGATCGTGAGATCATCTGGAAGAAGTAAAACCTTAGACAGTTTCTTCTACGAGTTTGAGCATGAGGGTTTCGATTTCGGGGGAATTCCAGTTTTGTTCGATGCCCGGTGATTTCATGACTTGTTGCATGATTCGTTCCTGCCGCTGCCCTTCCTTCCAGGCCTGACTATATCTGATTTCAGGAGAGAAGGTCACCATGGTATACAGAGGAATCCATTTATCAGGATATTTATCACTGAACCATGCTTCGATTTTCTTTTGCAATAAGAACTCTTTCTGACCGACACGATCACGCATTTCGATAAAGTTGGCGAGGGCGAGTTCTGCGATCGCATCTCCATCCGGTTTGCGCAACTTTTCGAAATTTTGAAATATTTTCAGCCAGTCGTCACCATATTCTTCCATGAGCAGATCCAGCATTACGCAATCTTCAAAACCACAATTCATTCCCTGACCATAGAAAGGAACGATAGCGTGTGCAGCATCTCCAATCAGCAACAACTTATCGCTCACACTCCAGGGGAAACATCGAACTATCGCCAATGATGAAGAAGGGTTGGCAAAATAATCCTGACGAAGCGTAGGCATTAAAGGAATAACATCCGGAAATGTCTTCTTAAAGAAATCCATCATCTTCTCCTCTGTATCGAGGGAGTTGAAAGAATATTCGCCATCAAACGGAAAGAACAATGTACAGGTAAATGTTTTATCCATATTCGGCAGCGCAATCAGCATGAATGTCCCGCGCGGCCAGATATGCAGCGCATTGGGATCCATCGCAAAGTCGCCACTTGCTGTAGCAGGAATCGTCAACTCTTTATAACCATGCTCGAGATACGTTTGTGAGTAAGTAAACCGATCAGTGCTCAGCTGCATCTGGAGGCGACCGGCACTGAAGGCCCCATCGGAAGCGAAAATACGATCCGCTGACACCTCTGTAATTTTACCTGTTTCACTATTTTCAAAAACAGCTGTTGCCGTTTTAAAGTCCACCGACGAGCAACGTTCATTGTAGAAAATTTCGACACCATGCTTTTCGGCGAGATCCATCAAAACACAATTCAGTCCGCCACGAGATACAGAATAAATCGCCTGACCATCTTTCCCATAAGGCTGGGAGCTCAATGAACCGTCCAGCCCATGCATAATACGTCCGGTCATAGGCAATGCCACCTTACGGATCTCATCATCCACACCCACCTTCTCAAGGCCTCTCCAGCCCCGATCACTGAGTGCCAGATTGATAGAGCGGCCGGCACTGATACGATTCTTCCGCAAATCAGGACGACGTTCATACATGGTCACCTTATAACCACGTTTAGCAAGATAGATAGACAAGAGAGAGCCGACCAGACCGGCACCAATAAGTGTACATTTTTTCATAATCGAACCACGAGAAGCGGGTATACAAATTAAGGGGAAACCGATCGAAAGAGCAAGAAAGAAACGACAGAATATGATAAATTTCAGTTTTAAAACTAAAGCAGATACCATTCGTTGTTTTAATACACGACATTTAGTCATCACGAAGAGCATAACATGATTGGAAAAAGCGAACTACCCAAAAAGATCTGCATTGTGTGCAACCGACCATATACATGGAGGAAAAAATGGCAGAAAACATGGGAAGAGGTGAAGTACTGTAGTGAGCGATGTAGAAGGAATAAAACCAGAGAAGTTATTAAACCTATTAACAAATAAGAGAAGTTTAAAATCAGACACTAACATAGTAGGCGTTATACTAGTTTGTTTTAATCAGATACATTTAAATTCTGAAAATTCAAAATATTTTAAATTTCAATTATTTTTACTAATAAAATGTAATTTAGCCTTTCAAAAATTCAAGCAACAACCTTTCTACTAAATCCAATGGTCAAAGACATCTTCTCCAAAACCATCACTGACGAGGTCATCGATCGAATACAGCGGCTGGATCCTCATTCTAATCCACAATGGGGCAAAATGAATGTTTCGCAGATG
>JBIIRF010000004.1:0-17414 GCA_044341715.1 Bacteroidia bacterium
GATGCTGATTGATAAACTAAAGTCAGGTAGTCAGGTCCAAAAAACATTCTCAGCAAGATTTGCGGGGTTTGAACGTGATGAAGGCTCTTATATAGATATGGTGGTGGCAGGTGCAAAAGTGGAACCCCATCAGGTTTTTTTGACTCCGGAAATATTGCAATCAAAATTGAAGGAGGTGGCGTATTATCAGGAAGAACCTTTTGGGAGTACAAGTATTGTTGCGCAATGGGAAGTGATGAAGCTTGCTAAGGAACATAATGTGACAGTGTTGCTCGATGGGCAGGGTGCAGATGAAATTCTTGCAGGTTATCTGCCTTATTTTTCTTCGTATTACAGTGGGTTGTATCTGAATAATCGGAAGGAGCTGAAAAATCAGATTTCGCACTTTAGTTCGATGTATGGTAAAGAATACCCGCTCGGTGCAGGTTGGAAGTTTGATACTTTATTTCCAGGTGCACGTACTTCTTTCCGTAATTTTAAAAATGTAATATCAACGCCCGATTACTTCGCGCAGTTTAATAGCGATTTTTTGGCGGGTTATAAGAAGACAGCTTATAGGTTGGATTATAATAATTCTCTGAATGGCGTTCTTTATTTTGCACTTATGAAGGGTGGTATGCAAAATCTCTTAAGGTATGCTGACCGTAATTCAATGGCCCATAGTCGTGAGGTTCGTTTGCCTTTTCTGGATTATAAATTAGTTGAATTTGTTTTTTCACTTCCGGATCATTTTAAATTGAAGGATGGTTGGACAAAGTTTGTATTACGGGATTCAATGAAAAATATTCTTCCGGCGCCTATATGTTGGAGAAAAGAAAAAGTTGGCTTTGAACCTCCCCGATATAAGTCAGCTCCTGAGGAATACTATCAGGATAGCATCCAACGATTAACCTCAGAGAAAATCATTGACCCGGCGAAAGTTTTGTCTGGACTTTCGTGGGAATATATTCAAGCTGCAAATTTATTTTTATGAGAAAGAAAAGGATTTTGTTTGCTGCTGTAGATATTGGATTCAGGATTGAACTCTATACAAAGTTTATTGATACTCATCTTACGGATAAATTGTCCTCTGAGTCATTTACTAAATTTAAGCTTGCTGAATCTCACTATAAAACAAGTTATACTCATATTTGTGAGGTAGGAAAGCATAGCTCTTTGTATGTATATGTGTATACTTTTCTGTTTTTTATTTATAGTTTGTTTCGGTATGATATTTTCCACTTTTTATCTGGAGAAACAATTCTAACCCGTAAACTTCGTCCAATTGAGTTTTTTATTTACCGTTTGTTTGGGAAACGTATTGTAATGCACTTTGTTGGTTCAGATATACGTAATCCAGGTTATCTCTTTTGGAAAGACGCGAACCTTGTGCCTTTCCTCGAAGGTGCAAGGTCTGTGCCTTTGACATTGCCATGGCAAGATAAATTGATTAAGGATAGTTTGAAATATGCTGATTCTATACTGGTTTCTACTCCGGATTTGCTTGAGATTATTCCTTCAGCAAAATATTATCCTGTTTTAATTGATTTAGAGAAGTTTTATAAAGAAGTTGGTTTGTTGCCTGATGAAACTCCTGAAAAAGTTCATCGCGATCCTTATAATATTCTGCATGCTCCGTCAAATAATAAAGTTAAAGGCACCAATTGTATCCATGATGCACTGGATAAAATGTTGGCAAAGTATGGAGACGGAATAAATTGCGTTACTCCGGGACATAACATTACAAGGACTGGTAAGTTGTATAGCGTTTCTCGTTATGATTTATTTGGATTGCTTAAGGAATCCGATGTTTTAATTGATCAACTGGTTATTGGTTGGTATGGCTTACAAAGCCTCGAGGGCTTGTTGTGTGGAAGCAAAGTGTTATGTTATATTGAAGAAAATCTTGTGGGTCATCTGGCAAACGGTTGTCCTGTGTTGAATGTAAATGCGAAAACTCTGGAGAAAACACTGGATGAACTCATAGCTGGCCGGACTTATTATTCAAAAGAAGAAATCCGAAAAAATATAGAGTGGGTACGTAAAATTCATACAATTGAAGAAAATCATTCCGCATTGCTAGAGGCTTGGAATGTGACATTATATCCTGATCTTAATACATAACACCTTACCAAAATTGGAAACATCCTTGTCTTAAATTATCTGAATATATTGGAATCTACCAAGGGTAAGTCCAACGTAAACATCGATTCACTCTTAGTTTTTTTGTATTTAAATTCGCATTACTCTTAAGCATTTGCCTAAAGGGTGCGAACTGCACCGCAATCTGATTATTGGATTTAGAGGGAGTTGTTATTAAATATATCGGAATACTACACCTTTTCTGCCGCAGCTGTTCAGGATCAATAGAAGAATGAGATGTACATAAACTTTGATGGCGGACAGACCATTTGGGGCTGGAACCGGATCGGTTAAGAATGGCTGCAATAAGACCTATAAAAGAGGTTTATATTAAGATTGAAATTAAATAAGAAAGTAAATTCAATGTATTCAACCAACGTGAATTGTTATTGACTTGTCGAAGCGGTTTATACAGTAAAAGTTGTTCGAAAAACATGGAAAGTTACGACATTTTGATGCAGATGGATCGGAAGTACTTTAAAATTCTGTTTTTAAGTCATATACAGATAACCTTATCCTGATTTTAATTTTGGAAATTGATTCAACTATGACTAAATTAGCCTACCGATTTAAAAACATGAAGAGCCTTATAAATAGAAAGAATTTCGTTTGGTTCTACAATCAGGCTGGGTGCAAATTTCCTTTCTGATTCGATGTGCGGTGAAAAATTTGAACTATATGAAAATACTGATAACTGGTGGTGCAGGATTTATTGGATCTTCTCTTTGTATTAGCTTGAGAGAAAAGTATCCTGATTACTCAATTGTTGCATTTGACAATTTAAAAAGACGAGGGTCTGAATTGAACATAATTGAGTTTCAAAAACTGGGAATTGATTTCATTCATGGTGATATTAGAAACATCGAAGATATTAATTCTGTGGGTTCTTTTGACTTTCTAATTGAGGCATCAGCAGAACCATCTGTAATGGCTGGGTTAAATTCTGATCCATCATATGTCATTAACAATAACTTATATGGATCAATAAATTGTTTTAATACCTGTTTAAAATACAAAGCTAAACTTGTTTTTCTGTCTACCAGTAGAGTTTACCCAATCGACAAAATTGAAAGTGCCTCTTATGTTGAAGAACAAACCCGATTCTCCTTTAGTGAAAAGCAGAATGAAAGGGGGATTTCTAAACAAGGGATTTCTGAAGATTTGGATCTTGTTGGCCCTCGTTCTTTTTACGGTACTACAAAACTTACTTCCGAACTATTCATACATGAATATGCGTCGTTTTATAACTTGGAAGCGGCAATTACGAGATTTGGTGTGGTTGCAGGTCCACGCCAAATGGGTAAAACAGATCAAGGGGTAGTTACCTTGTGGATGGCAAAGCATTATTGGAAACAACCACTTAAATACATTGGTTATGGGGGAGGAGGTAAACAAGTAAGAGATATTCTTCACATTCGAGATTTAATAGATCTTATTGATATTCAAATACATGAGATTGAAAAGTTTAAAGGGAAAGTTTACAATGCAGGGGGAGGGGTAGGTTCTAGTTCATCTTTACTAGAGATGACTAAAATATGTGAAGAGATCACAGGTAATAAAATTAAAATACAGTCAGATACTCAAAATAGACCTGCCGATTTAAGAATTTACATTAGCGATAATACTAAGATTGAAAATGAAATTGGGTGGAAGCCAAAACAAACAATTGAAGATGTATTTAGAGATATTTTTAATTGGATAAAAATTAATGAACAACAATTAAATAATTTTTTAAAATGAAGTTTAAACAAACTTTACTATTCTATTTACGAAGCAAAGTTTTATTTTACTTGCTTAGCCTTGTAAATTTATTAGTGATATTATTAGTTTTTTCTATTAGTTCTAAAATTCCTTTTCCAGATGAGAAAGGTTATTGGTTTATGGGTGAGAGTATTCTACACGGCCAATTTTCCAGTTGGTATTTTTCGCCTAGCCCTTACTCTGAAACTCTGCGCACGCCAATTTATCCAATTTTTGTTGCAATCAGTAAGCTAATTTACAATTCTATGTTTTCAGTAAAGCTATTGCAGTTGGCTATTTATCTTTTCACAGTTTATTTTTGTTTAGATATTCTTAAAAAGCTAAATGTTGATTTAATTTATAGAAATTTATTTTTATTTATCCTTATCCCCAATATTCAAATACCTTATTATACGGGGAATATGATCGCGGAAATTTTGGCTGTTTTTTCGATGATATGGCTTGTCAGGTATTTATTTTGCAAAAAAACATATTTAAATGGGTTTGGAATGGGAATATCATCCTACATCTTGTTTGGGTGCAGGCCTGCTTTTTTGATCTTGCCTTTCATCTTATTCTTATATTTTGTTCTTTTTGAAAGAAAAAAAATACCAGTTTCTTTTGCCTTTGTTTTTATTATAACTTTTAGTGTTTTATTAATTCCATTCGGACTATGGAATAAGCAAAGTCATGGAATTTTCAAATTAACACCTATAGAAGGTGGTGCAGGAGTTGCGCATATGGGATATTGGCAATTGAAGTTGCCTGATAATTATATAGAAACTTTTTATTGGGGTAATGTTGTTGTGCCCGATAAATTAAGTCCAATACTTTATTCTCCTGCCGAAAAAGAAATAAATGCGAAAAAATTTGAAGAAGAATGGTTAAATATTTTACAAAAAATCAGTATAGATTTAAGTACTAGTGATTCAATTAATCTAAAGTTTATGCAAGAAAATAATCCCGGTATTTTTGTTTTATATAATAGTGAATATACGCTTAAGAGAGAAAAAGCACTTTGGAAGGCTACTATTTCAAATATAAAAGTAGATCCTTCATACTATATAAAATCACGGTTTTTTCACTTCTTTAGATTTTATGTTACGGGTATTAATACTATAAATTTAGATAAAGCAAGATTACCCTTAGATAAAATAAAAGTTATATATCCATTTATAGTTACTTTGGTTTTTATTTTTTTGGGATTATTATGGGTAACGGCATTAGGTTTTATTCAAAGATGCCGATTCTCCAATTATATTCCACTTTTAATTATTATATGGTATACAGGGTTAATTCACATTCCTTTTGTAATTCAATCAAGATATACCATTCCGTGTCACTTAGTTGTTCTATTAATGTCAACCGTATGTACGATTAAATTCTTTAAAAAAAATAGCTATGTATAAAACTTGCATTATAACCGGCTCCTCAGGACTCATTGGCAGCGAATCAGTAGCTTTCTTTTCCAAGAAATTCGCGAAAGTAATTGGGATTGATAACAATATGAGGGCATATTTTTTTGGGCAAACTGCTTCCACAGAATGGAACGCCCGGAAAATGGTAAAAGAATTTCCTAATTTTGAACACCATGCTATTGATATTAGAGAGTTAGGGGAGTTAGAAAAGTTATTTCTGGAATTTGGAGTTGACATACAATTAATTATTCATGCTGCCGCACAGCCAAGTCATGATTGGGCAGTTAAAGAGCCTTTTACCGATTTTGCAGTGAATGCAAATGGTACGCTAAATCTATTAGAGTTAACAAGACAACATTGCCCAGAAGCAACATTTATCTTTACTTCAACTAATAAAGTATATGGAGATAATCCAAACAGACTACCTTTAATTGAATTGGAGAAGCGTTGGGAAATTGACGAATCTCACCCTTACTTTATAAATGGTATCGATGAAAAAATGTGTATTGACCAAACAAAACATTCTTTATTTGGAGCATCCAAAGTGGCTGCAGATATTTTAGTGCAGGAATATGGATTGTATTTTGGAATGAATACAGGCGTTTTTAGAGGCGGATGCTTAACCGGCCCAAATCACTCCGGCGCACAACTTCATGGTTTTTTATCTTATCTAATGAATTGTGCCATTACAGGTGAAAAGTACACGGTTTTGGGTTATAAAGGAAAACAGGTGCGAGATAATATTCACAGTTGGGATCTGGTTAATATGTTTTGGCACTTTTTTCTGAATCCTAGGCATGGAGAAGTGTATAATGCAGGAGGAGGGAGGCATTCCAATTGTTCGATGGCTGAAGCTATTTTAAAGTGTGAAGAAATCACTGGTAAACCTATGAATTTTGTATATTCTGAAATAAATAGAATAGGAGATCATATTTGGTGGATAAGTGACGTTTCAAAATTTAAAGCACATTATCCTGATTGGCATTGGAAATATAATATAAATGACATCTTAATTCAAATTTATGAATCTACACTTAACAAAATTCAATAAAGCCTGGGTTCAAGTAATTAGACTTGTGATTCATTGGAATGAATTAATTCTATTTTATCCTAAGCTGAAGAAATTTTACCGTAAGTATTTAACACATCAAGAATTAAATATTATTGATGTTGGTGCGAACAGGGGACAATCAATCGATTTCTTTTTGGGTATACACCCAAAAGTTAATATACACTCCTTTGAACCTAACAAAAGATTATTCGAACTTCTTAAGGATAAGTATCATTCAAAAAAAGAAGTTAAATTAATTGATTTAGGCATTAGTGATAAAATTGGTAAATCGCTTTTTTACGAAAATTTAATTGATTTAACCTCAAGTTTAGAAGAGGTTAATCCCAAATCTAAGTATTTGGACAAGAAAGCCAAAATACTTGGAGTTGAAAAGGATAAAATAATTGTAGACCAATATCAAATTGATGTTATAACAATAAGTAGTTTTTTGAATGAGCATCCAAACACCTATTTTGATGTTTTGAAAATTGATGTTGAAGGACATGAATTGAGTTGTTTAAATGGATTGTTCAACAGTGATCGAAAGATATATCCAATTCGATTCATTCAATTGGAACGCCATAATGATGATATGTACTTAAGCAGTGCCAAGTTTGAAGAAATTGACGACTTGTTAAATGAAAATGGCTTTATCAAAGTCAAGGATATTAAACATGGATTTGGAGATTTTTCCGAATTGGTATATGAAAACTGTAATAAAAGATGAAATTGAGTATTATAATTCCAGCTTACAATGAAGAAGAATCAATAACTGAAACTATTGATAAGATTGAAGAGGCATTTTCTAAAGTAAAAATTGATCATGAGTTATTTATAGTGGACGATAATTCTAAAGATAATACTTTGCGGGTTTTAGAAGCCTTATCATTGAAATACCCTTCACTAAAATATGAAACTAATCTTGGGCCAAATGGTTTTGGATATGCTGTTAGGTATGGTCTTGAAAGATTTTCTGGTGATTGTGTCGCCATCATGATGGCTGATTTGTCTGATTCACCCTATGATCTGATTAAATTTTATACAACTATGATTGAAGGCAATTATGATTGTGTTTTTGGTAGTCGTTTTATTAAAGGTGGAAAGTTAGTTGATTATCCCTTTATGAAAAGAATAATTAATCGACTTGCCAACAGAATTGTAAGTGTAGTTATGAAAATAAGGTATAACGATACAACGAATGCATTTAAATTATACAAGCGTGAGGTTATTGAAGGGGTGCAACCTATTCTTGCACCTCATTTTAACCTTACAATCGAACTACCTTTAAAAGCAATTATTCGTGGCTATACATATACCGTTGTTCCTAATTCCTGGACGAACCGTAAGTTCGGTGTTTCAAAATTAAAAATTAGAGAAATGGGAAGTCGTTATTTTTTTATTTTGATGTATTGTCTGATTGAAAAGCATTTTTCTAAAGGTGATTTTAAAAAGAAATGGTGATATCTACTTTTGTTGAGAATAGTGTACGATTATTCCGATTCAGATTGTTGTTTATTCTTAATTTAATGTCTGACTGATTAAAAATTGAAACTTCCTTATCTGTCAAAAATAGGACATTCACTTACAAGATGAAAAGATCAAATAAATTGGTTGTATTTAATTTTTTCCGCTTTCTACTAAAGGTGGTTGGCTTGGATCGATTGCTTCCTGTTTTTACAAAGAATAAAGGCTATGATAATTTCTTTGTTAAATGCTTGCCACAAAATTACCAATATAGTTCAGGTACCTTTCGTAAAGTACAAAGGAATGGTGTTTGGTTTAACCTTGACCTTTCGGAGTATATGGAATGGGTTATCTATTTTGATTTGAATGTGGAAAACAGAGAGGATTTGTATCCTCTTATAAGAGAAGGTGCTACAGTTTTTGATGTGGGTTCAAATATTGGTGAAACAGCTTTGCACTTTGCGAAAATTTCCGGACAGAACGGAAGAGTAATAGGTTTTGAGCCTGTTCCGGAAACGTACAGGAAGTGTGCGCTAAACCTTTCACTGAATAATTTTAGCAATTTAAAGGTGGAAAATATTGCGATTTCTGATAAAAGGGAAGTTCTTTATTTTGATCCTGCTACTTACAATAATAGCGGTGGAATTTTTATGAAAAAAGGGGCCACTGATACTACTATGTCTGTTGATGCTATGACATTGGATGAGTATTGTCTCATTAATGGTATAGAAAAACTAGATTTTATTAAAGTTGATGTGGAAGGCTTTGAATTAAATGTATTAAAGGGTGCAGCAATAGTATTGGAGAAACTACGTCCGGTTTTATATGTTGAAATTAATAATCATAATTTGAGTCGTCAGAATGCTTCAGCAGCTGAAGTTATTGGACTCTTAAAGAATGCCGGTTATCTCATTCAACGTTGCGGAGGAGGAGATGTTTTAACAGGACCTGATAGCCATTTTGATATTATTGCCAGGCCTGTTTGATTTTAAGCCATTGTTTGCTTTTCGTGTAGTTACCTTTTTACAATACGTTTAAATGTCTTGTTCTCGCCTTGTTTTATTGTCAGTACATAACTTCCGGAGGCCAGATCAGTTATGTTAAAGTCTACCTGATTAAATCCTGAAGGTAATGTTAAAGTCTGTTCGCTTCTGACAAGCTTTCCATAAGTGTCATGGATAGAAATTTCTAAGTCAGTGTCTTTATTGATATAAATCGGAATGATAAATTGTCCACTGGTTGGGTTCGGGTAAATATTAAAAATGTTTTCTGTATTTTCTAATGTGTTACAACTTTTATTGTTGGATGTTAATGAATCTCTTCCTTGATTTACCTGGGTGATTTCGATGCATATAAATTCCGGCTGGAACTGTTCTTTCAGAAACTTTGTGTTGAGCGTTAATGAAATGGCTTGTCCGGGTTCAATGGTAGTGTTGTTGATGAATTCTGCAATTGGACTCATCCCCTGAAGATTTGCTTTTACCCTGAAATTATTTACAGTGATGTTACCAAGGTTTCGCAGATTTGCTACAATCTCATATGCTGCAGGTGTTTCTACAATACTGCTGGATTCGATTGACAAGTCAATATAAGGTAATAATACATTGATGGATGACGTTGTGCTGTCAATGCATCCATATGGTGATGTGGTTATTAATTTTATTTCATATTCACCGGTATCACTAAAGGTATGCGTTGGATTAGTTGATGTGCTAATCGCTGAACCATCTCCGAAGTCCCAGGAATATGTACCGGCGTCCGAATTGTTTGTGAAGTTTACGATGAGTGGTGGAGATCCGAAATCCGGGTCTGGTGTGAAATCAGTGATCGGAAGTGAAAGTACTTCTGCATTTTGGGTGATGGAATCTTTACAGCCATAACTGGTGCTAACTACTAGTTTTACAGTATATGTTCCTGGTGTTGAAGTTAGGAATGATTGATTTTGACTGGCAGTATTGATTGGCAATGTTGATGTCCATTTCCATGCTGTTATTGGGTCATCGGGCGAAGTGCTGGAATCAAATAAATTCATTGTTTGTCCTGAACATACAGAATCGGTAATGAAATCAGCATTTGGATTGGTTAATACATTAGCGATTATTGTATCTGCTATGCTACAGCCATTGTTGATATTTGTCAGTGTAAAGATGACTGTTTTTGGCCCCGGGGTTGAATAGGTATGATTTGGCTGCCCCTGCAATGAAGAACTGGAGTCGCCAAAGTTCCAAATGTATCCAGGGTTTGAAATTACATTTCCGGTGTAGGTAAAGCTGAATAAATTGGGTGTTCCAAAACAAGCCGTTGAACTGTTGAGTTGGTATTCAGGTGAGTAATCTACTGCTACGAATCGGGTGATGCTATCTTTACAACCTTCTGCTGATGTGGAAATTAATTTGACCGGATAAGCTGCAGATAATGAGTAAATATTGGTGGGCTGAGCACTTCCGGTTGATGTGTTTCCATTGCCAAAGTTCCATTCCCAGTTGGTGATAGTTGTACCGTTGATTGTTGTGCTGTCGGTAAATATTATTTCGTTGTTAGTACATGCCTTCGTATAAGTGAAATTGACAACAGGTGTCGGGTAAATTTGAATTATTTTTTGAGTGCTGTCAAAGCATCCGTTGTTGTCAATAGTTGTTAAAGTAATGATGTATGCGCCTGAATCACTATAAATATTCAATGGGTTTTGAAGCGATGAAGTGTTTGTATCTCCGAAGCTCCAATTCCAGGTGGTCAGGTTGGTGATTGAGGAGCTTGTACTTGCATCTGTAAAGGCCACTTCAATGCCTCTGCATGCATTGCTGAAGTTAAAGTCTGCTACAGGACTCTCTACTACAATAAGTGGACGGCTATAGGTTGCGATACAATTTTCGGCTGTTTGTATTGTGAGCGTTATATTATAGGTGCCTGCTGTTGTATAAAGATGATTGATACTGGTGAGTATACTATCCGTTTGTCCATCTCCAAAATCCCATATCCGACGAACAACAGTTTCTCCAACCGGAATAATACTTGTGTCATTTAAAAGAATACTAATATTCGAACAAATTGTGTCGTCGTCAAGGGAGAAATAGACAGTTGCCGGAGTGCCTATGTGAATGTTTTTTGTAATGGTGTCAATGCATCCGTTGGTTGCTGTTGCTGTAAGTAAAACAGGATAATCGCCGGGGCTGACTGATGGAAATGAATAGCTGGGAGTTTGAATATAGCTTGTGTCATTTACTGAAAAAATCCATGAATAGTTTACATTGAGTCCTCCGGTAATAGTTGTGGTATTAGTGAATTGAGTTACATCACCAATACATGTTTGCGATACTTCGTAGCCAGCGATGGGGCCTGGAATAATGGTGATTGTTTTTGTGATAGTGTCGCTGCAGCCGGTACTCGCTTCTACGTATAATGTTACTGGATATTGCCCGTCAGCGTTGAAACTAAAGGTTGATTGAAATCCATCCGCAGAATCTGTAGGACTGAAATACCAGCTTTGGTTGCTGATTGTCCCAACTGAGGTTGTTGAGTTGTCTGTAAATGTAATATCGGCTCCTGCACATTGATTGTTGGCAAATAAGAAATCTGCTGCTGGTCGGTCGTTTACAGTTACTGTGTTGATTACTGTATCACTGCAGCCATATGTATTGACAACTGTAAGTAATACATTGTAATTGCCGGTTGAACTGAATACTGTACTTGTTGATCCTCCTGTGCCGGTAAATCCATTGTCAAAATCCCATAATGTTTGTGTAGGATTTCCTGTGCTGTTGCTGAGAAAGGCGGTTGTTGATCCCGAACAAGCCGGATTATTGATAAAGGATGCTGTCGGTGAATCATTGATGATAATACTGTCTGATAAACTTGTTGAATTTCCGGTTACAGTATCTGTAATAGTGAGACTGTAGTAATATTTCCCCGGATCATTAAATATAACACTTGGGTTACTTAAAGTGGAAAACGTTGGATTGATATTTCCTGTTTGCGGAAACTTAAACCAGTATAGATCAGCACTGGTATTGTTACAACTTATCCCACTGATTTCACTGTCAATATTTCGAAGGGCAAATGCCCAGACTCCGCTGGCGAATGCTCCAATAGAACCGTGATTTACCCATACCGGATTAACGTTATTCGGACTTGTTCCTAAATCAAATGTGTGTAATAAATCTCCGGCATACGTGTTTCCGATGAGCATGAAACGTGTTCCTTCTTTTATTACATGAATCTTTCGGTATGCAAAATTTGTTGGATTGGTGAAATTTAAAATTTGTACCGGTGTTTGTGTAATTGCTGTTCCAAAGTCGATAATGGAGAAAGGAGATGCGCTTACGTGACCTACAAAGGCATATAGATGTCCGCAGTCATTTACAAGTGCAGTGGTGATCGGATTGGAGCCTGGTACTGGAATATTATAGCAGTTCGGAGTGTTGTTGGTTATCGATGCTCCGAAATTGATTACTGAAACATATCCTCCTGAAATATTTGCAATAACCGCCACAACATCATTCCCCATTTTTGCGAGATCCATATTGTAGGCAGTTTGAAAAAGTCCTCCGGGAAGAGTGACTGGACTGGCCGTTGGTGTGTTCATCAAACTTGTTCCGAATGAAAGTCGGGTCATTTGACCGAAGGCATTATAGAATAATCCGTAGTACTGATCGTCTTCTTTGTAGAGCTTTAAATCAAAATTGGGTCCTGTAATTGTTCCTCCAAGATCTCCGAAATTGGTAATAACCGGGGCATTGTTCAACGACGTTCCAAATTCTAATCTCTCTAAGCCGGCTGATGCTTTTAGGCAAATTGCAATATAATTTGAGCCTTCTTTTAAAAAATCCATTCCGGTGGTTGAACTTAAGTCGGTGGCGTATGTTCCAATTAATCCTCCGGCCGGAACAAATGATAAGTCGTTGGCATTAAAATCCCATTCGTACTTCAAATTCGATCCGGTTGAAGTGTTCGTGAATAAAACCGGACTACCTTTACAGGCAGAATCCGGGGCATTGAACATTGGGCTTGGACATTGTGCACTTAATGACCGGCTGATCAGTAACGGTAAAAGGATGAGGAGTACCGTGTATAGTCTGTTCATCTTGAGGGTATTTGTTGATTCAAAGATAAGCTTATGCAGAAGATTCAATTGGTGTTGGCTACGAATAACCAACACAAAGTGAGAGAAATACGAAATATCCTTCCCGAATGTTTCGAATTATTGTCTCTGAAAGATGCAGGTGTTCTGGAAGAACTTCCCGAGACATCAGGAACTATTGAAGGAAATGCTGCTCAAAAAGCATTAAGGGTCTGGGAATTAACTGGTTGCGATTGCATTGCGGATGACAGTGGTTTGGAGGTCGAGAGCCTCGATGGTCGCCCGGGTGTGCATTCTGCTTACTTCGCAGGAGAGCCCCGAAACGATGATCGGAACCTCGTTTTTTTACTCGATCAGATGGAAGGGGTTAATAACCGTAGGGCCAATTTCGTTACAGTGATCGCTTTGGTGAAGGCTGGTGAGGTGCTTTTGTTTGAGGGAAAGGTGTTTGGATCTCTTACTAATCGCCGGCAGGGTACAGGCGGTTTTGGCTATGATCCTGTTTTTGTTCCTGAGGGTTACAGTCAGACTTTTGCTGAGCTGGGCGATGAAGTGAAGAACCGGATTTCTCATAGAGCACTGGCATTGGCTAAACTCCGGGATTTTCTGGCAAAATAACACATTGATCTTTTAACAACGCAGGTCTGAAATCTGCTTCCTGTTCTGCTGGTTCTCCCGTCTGAAATCCCTACCTTTGCTTTTCATGGAAAAACTGCGCATTGGTGTCATCTTCGGAGGGTCTTCACGAGAGAGAGAGGTCTCTTTCGCAGGAGGACGTACCGTATACGATAATCTCAATAAATCCATCTTCGAACCGATTCCTGTTTTTGTGGATAGTTTCGGAAACCTGGTTTTACTCACCTGGGAATTTATCTACAAGGGTAGTATTCGCGATTTTTATCCGCCGGCTGATCAATTGCCTTCTTCTGTTCACGAGTTTCAGGTGTATGCTGAAAGTCTGGGAGATCTTGATCGTCAGGAACAGACAAAGCTGTTGAATAAAATAGGTTCCAGAATTGAACCCGGTGCTTTGCCTGCTATGATGGATATGGCTTTTCTATGTCTGCATGGTACTGACGGGGAAGATGGACGTATTCAAGGTCTTTTGGAATACCTGAAAATCCCTTATACCGGTTCAGGAATTTTATCTTCTGCTATCGGTATGAACAAAGCGGTTCAAAAAGAGCTGATGAAGAATGCAGGATTTGATATTCCGGCTTATCAGACAATTTATAGGGAAGAATGGCTGAATGGTGATCGTGTTAAGCTTTTCAGTGATACTTTGAAAAAAACAGGAGTTCCATGTGTCGTGAAAGCGGCAAACCAGGGTTCTTCGATCGGTATAAGTGTTTTGCAGCAGAATGATCAGGCGGCTTTTGAAGAGGCGATGAATAAAGCACTCTTTATCCGTAAGATGAAAAAATCTTCATGGGACTCACTCGATTTTAATAATAAAATTCTATGGGTGCGTGAAACATGCGATATCAGAGAGGGAATAGGTCTTCCGTTGATGATTGGGAGCAGAATGTTTTTCCATCCGGAGGAGTTGTTGTCGGTAATGTTGGATCTCTTTGCCGATAATGAGGAAGAACTTACATTGATTGCCCGCGACGGAGAGAGTACCGTACTGATTGAATCATTTATTCAGGGTAAGGAGTTTTCGTGTATTGTTGTGGAAGATGAGTCAGGTCGACCAGTTGCTCTTCCGCCTACCGAAATCAGGAAAGGGAAGGAGTTGTTTGATTATCGCTCAAAATATTTGCCGGGATTGTCACGGAAGATTACACCGATTCAATTGCCGGATTCGCAGATTGAAGCTATTCGTATTTCCTGTGAGAAACTGTTTTCTGATTTGCATTTCAATGTGTATGCTCGTATTGACGGATTTGTTCGTGAAGATGGTACTATCCTCTTGAATGATCCGAATACAACTTCAGGGATGATGCCTAGTTCTTTCTTTTTCCATCAGGCTGCGGAAATCGGAATGAACCCTTCTCAGTTTATTACTTACATTCTGAGGACTTCCTTACGGTCACGCATATCCGATTTTAAACAGTATGGCAAGGTGAATACGCTTCTTCGCCGGTTGGATCAGTTAATTGATAATAACCGTAAGCAGGAGAAGACGAAAGTCAGAGCGGCTGTAATTCTTGGTGGATATTCTTCGGAACGTCATATCTCCGTTGAGAGTGGCCGAAATATCTATGAGAAACTTTCTTCGAGTGATAAGTATGATGTGATGCCGGTGTTTTTATCCGGTTCTTCAAATGCACATGAACTATATACTATCCCGATTAATATCCTGTTGAAGGATAATGCCGATGATATCCGCGAGAAAATTGAGCATTTCGAAATTCATCCGATTATCAGTCGTATTATTGAGCAATGTGGCGGGTTGACTCAGCGTTTTGCGAGTAGTAGAAATCTGGAAGCACCACGTAAACTGAGCTATGAAGATCTTGCTGCATCAGCTGATGTGGTCTTTATCGCTTTGCATGGTCGTCCGGGAGAAGATGGTTCTCTGCAGCGTGAACTGGAGAAAGTCGGATTGCCGTACAATGGCTCCGGTCCCGATGCATCTCAGGTGACTATTGATAAATTTAAAACAAACGAAATACTTCGTAAGAACGGATTCCTGGTCGCGAACCATCATCTCGCTAAAGAAATTGATTGGATGACCGACCCGATGAAGTTTCTGGATACGATTTGCGGGAATTTTACGTTTCCGTTTATCGCCAAGCCGGTGGATGACGGATGTAGCTCTGCGGTGAAAATTATCCGAAGCAGAGAGGAGCTGGAAGCTTATGTACGGTTGGCTTTCCGAAGTACTACTGAAATCGACCCTTCGCTGGCGGCTAAATTGAAGATTAAACCTAAAGAAGAGTTCCCTGTGAAGCAGAATATTCTCTTTGAAGACCTGATTCAATCGAATGGTGCACAACGTTTCATCGAAATTACCGGTGGAATGTTGACTGCTATGGATGAAAATGGTAAACGGAGTTATGAGGTGTTTGAAGCGTCAGAGGCATTATCAGAGGGAGATGTGTTGTCTCTGGAAGAAAAGTTCCTGGCTGGTCAGGGTCAGAATATTACTCCGGCAAGATATAGTGCGCAGCCCGATGAAAATAAACTGATCTCTTCAGTAGTGAAAAGTGAATTGGAGAAAGCAGCAAAGGTGTTGAATATTGAAGGGTATGCCCGCATCGATGCATTTGTGCGGATATTCTCTCCGGAAAAAGTGGAAGTAATTTTCATTGAAGTGAACTCTCTGCCGGGAATGACGCCTGCAACTTGTATCTTCCATCAGGCTGCTATTGCTCATTATCGTCCGTATGAGTTTATTGATAAGATTTTAGATTTCGGAATGAAACGTAAACAAAGTACTCCAGCATAAACAAAGATGGCTTCGAAGATTATCGGTTTTATTCGCTCAAAAACGTTCCTGACACATTTGTTGTTGTCGGTGCTTGCGGTTTTTCTTGTGTTGATTGGTACTTATCAGTGGTTAAATGCCTATACAAATCACGGAGAAACGATTACAGTTCCGAATCTCGTTGGGAGGAAGTTTACAGATCTTGAAAAATTACTGGAAGGTAAATCGATGTTGGTGAAGATCGCCGATAGCTCCGTTTTTATTTTGGATAAGCCTCCCGGTGTAGTCATTGAACAGGATCCTGCCCCGAATGAAATGGTGAAGGAAGGGCGTACCATTTATGTGACGATAACACGTACCGTGCCACCACAGGTAAAAGTCCCAAATCTGGTGGATGTTTCTCAACGTCAGGCGGAGGCTATCCTTGCTTCATATGGTTTGAAAGTGGGACAATTGATTTACAAACCTGATCTCGCAAAGAATGCTGTTCTCTCTATGATGTTTGAAGGTAAAGAACTTCGGCCGGGTGATGATCTGGAAAAAGGGTCAACAGTTGATCTTGTATTGGGAGATGGTATTGGAAATACTGAAGTTGTTGTTCCTTCACTGAAAGGATTGACATATGATGAGGTGTTGTTTGTATTGCAGGGCTCTTCAGTGAATCCTGGTGCTATTGTTTTCGATGAGTCCGTACAGGATACTGCAGAAGCATTCGTGTACAGGCAGATTCCGGAACCGGGTGACTCGACTTTTATCAAGCAGGGTGAAGCTATTGATCTTTTCTTTACTCAAAATCGTGAAAAATTAAAATGATGAAATTAATGAAAACAAGCGTTTTTTCATGCTGTGTACTGGTGTGTATTCTTAGTGTGTTGCAGGTGAATGCACAGGTTGAGCAATTGGTACCTCTGAAATCGAATCCGGCAATTAAAAAATATATCCATCAAGGAATTCCGGCTACTGCAAAATCACAGGCAGTTGGTGATACCATTGACCTGCCGATAGTAGATGATTTTTCGACTACGCAGGTATACCCCGATCAGCAGAATTGGGCCGATCAGGATGTGTATATAAATTCACAGTTTGCCCGTAATCCGGTAACGATCGGTGTGGCTTCGTTTGATGGACTGAATGATCAGGGTAATCCGTATGATAATTCGGGTCCAAGTG
>JBIIRF010000160.1:0-5790 GCA_044341715.1 Bacteroidia bacterium
TTCACCAATACATATCAGTACAATCAAATGCTGGTGGAGAAAAATATTACGCTTTATTCTACCTGTGAGCATCACCTGGTGCCGATTATCGGGAAAGCACATGTGGCTTATTTCTCTTCAGGGAAAGTTATCGGTCTTAGTAAACTCAACAGGATTGTAGATTATTATGCGAAGCGTCCGCAAGTACAGGAACGCCTTACTATACAGATTGCCGCTGCGTTGAAAGAAGCATTGGAAACAGATGATGTTGCTGTCATGATCGACTCTGCGCATCTATGTGTTGCTTCCAGAGGGATTCGTGATGTAAACTCTACTACGGTTACCACCGACTTCAGCGGTAAGTTTAAAAACCGCGATGTGCGTAATGAGTTGCTGACCTATATTGGAAAATCATTCTGATAAGCAGATCTGCCACAAAACACCGTTATCTCAACAAAAACGATCGCACTAAACTCCCTTCAATAAAGAAAGGGCTGGCTCCGAATCAGAGTCAGCCCTTTTTATATTGATGCAGATTGAACGAAATGCAACGAATGTCCGGGAATTTTCAGGTACAGTTCGTCGGTATTGCCTGTCTATCCTTCTCAGGAATTCAATTTCAGTTGATCCACCAGATTGGTTAAATCATGGAAGGAATGAAGTAAGCGCACATTTTTAGGCAAGTTTATATTCGCCTGAAAAATCTGTCCGCCTGCGAGTAATACGTTCGCATTGGGGAAATCGCCCGAGAGTTTATTGGCTACTACCAACGGACTCTGTGCCCCGATTGGTGTAGTTAAAACTGTGAGAATATACTCCGCCTTATAAATACCCATTACCGGCGCCAGATCATCCATCGGGAGATTTGGTCCGAGGTAAGAGGTATGATGTCCGCGTGAACGAATCAGGTAATTGGCAAACAACAAACCGATTTCATGTGGCTCATGCTGCGGAAGGAAGAGAAGGAATTTCTTCGCTCCGGGAAGCAGGTTTTTAGGTTGCGCATCAATGGCCACGAAGAGCTTCTGACGAATCAGATTGGTGATGAAATGTTCGTATGCGGGATTGATAGAACCGGTTTGCCATAATACACCTACGCGCGCCAGGAAGGGAAATACCAGACTCAGATACGTTCCTTCGAGTCCAAACTGCAGAATATTGGAGCTAAGAATTTTCTCAAACGCAATCTCATCCAGACTAAACATCGCCTTGGTGAGAGACTCAATCTGAATGACATGATCGGAAGCATTTAAAGTGAGCTCCATAACGAGCTTGTCCACTTCCTCCCGGCTCATGCGGGTAATCTTCGAAATTTTATGTCCCTGACGATTCAACATCGCTACACTGAGCAGCATCTTGATGTCCTCATCATCGTAAAAACGGATATTTGTTGCAGTACGTTTTGGCTGTGGAATACCATATCTCTGTTCCCATATCCTCAGCGTATGAGGTTTGATTCCGGTCAGCGCTTCGACGTCTTTAATGGAGAAATGATTCATTGCCTTTTAAGTTTGAATAGCCGGAAACACATCCGACTATCACCCCTTTATAACACTTTAAGAAGAATAATGTTTTCGCAAAACTACTTTAATAAGCTCTCTCTGTAAAATTAAATCGGCGAGTTTTTCAGGATCCTTGCAGCCATACCCGGCCGGCAACAGATGTTCAGGCAGATCAATGTGATACAAAAGCGGAGGCAACCGTTCCGGCTCAATTTTACACCACCTTTTGAGCTGCGGAGCCATTTGCATTTTATAATTTTCGAAGGAGACGGGCAGGTCGGCATTAAAAAGGAGTTCGTATCCGAATCTCTCGAAGTCCTTTACTGCCTGATCAGCCATATCTCGTAAAAACGCAAGATCATGTCGGTATTTCTCGGGTATTTGGTTCATGAGCGTGTATCTTCGCAGGATATCAGACCATGAAAGTAATGATTCCTTCCCCGACTTCGTTTATAAAGCTCCTGATTTTTCTCGTACTTCCTGCTGTTATTCTTCTTGATGATGTGGCTCTGGCGCAGGGTGGATATCGTCCGCACCCGCTTTTGTCGCCGATGTGGCAGGCAGATGCGGAGTATCTCGAGCCGAGTCAGGTGGAAGATACGACGATGGAAAACGGATTTACAGGATTTGGTTTTACGTATCGTTTTCCGGTTTATACAGGGAAGGATTGGCTTTCGGCAGATGGCGGTAAACCATTCTACGCAGTGCTGGCGCAGGTGAGTGCTTCGGAGCGGTTGAGTCAACTGGATTTTCTGGAGCCTGATCGTATCTTGACGTTGGGTCGTGTTTCGGCGACGGGTTTAATGGCGAAGGGCCTGCGGAATTTGTTCATGGTAAACTTATCCGCGACGCTGCCAACTGAATCGTTCAATTTTAACCCGACTTATATTCGTCCGAATGGTGCGTTAGTATGGCGCAGACTTTATCACAATAATAAATTCTGGCATACACTGGGGGTGATTTATTCGCCGCTTACTGGTCGTGATCTGCCTTTGCCGATTGCGGGTTTCGGATTGAAAATCGGTAATGATGATCAATTGCAGTTTACGCTCCCATTCAATGTTTCGTTTACGCATAAGTTCTCCCGAAACTTTAGTCTGATTGGTCGCATTCAGAACATGGGTGGATATCATTACCTGAAGGCAGATAGCATTTACGATGAGCAACCACTGGTGTATCGCTTCCGTTATCCTCGTCTGGGTGTGATGGCACGTATTTATACCAATAGTTTCGTGCTGCTGGTTCCGGAGGTGGCGCTTACGGGGAGAGGTACTTTGTGGATCGGCGACTATAAAGCCCGCCAGACCAACTCGCTGTTTTTCCGTTTGAGTGTGCAGGTGCGCTTCGGCAAACGTCCGGCTGCTGCTCCGATCCTGAACTTCGATCCGGGCGATAGTGGTTTTGATCCGGCGTACCTGGTAGAATGATGCCTGATTTAAATTACGCCCTATGATGAACAATCTCCGCTGCGACTTGTTTAGTAACTGATGTCGAAAATTCTCATCGCCGGTGGATCCGGACTCGTTGGCCGTCGCCTCACTCAATTGCTGAAGCAGGATGGGCATGAAGTATCCTGGCTGAGCCGGCATTCTCCTTCTAAATCCCCTGTAGCAGTTTCTACCTGGAATCCCGATAAAGAATATCTGCCGGAAGAATCATTGAAAGGTGTCGATACCATTATTTCCCTGGCCGGTACCAGTGTCTCGGATAAAAGCTGGTCGCCGGAGTATAAACAGGATATCATTGGCAGCAGACTTTCCGCAGCACGTACTATCCTGAAAGCTTTAAATTCGTATAGCCATACCGTTAGTACAGTGATTGCTGCGAGTGCTGTTGGTATTTATGGCGATCGTGGGGAGGAATGGCTGACGGAAGAGAGTAGCGCGGGAACAGGTTTTCTGAGTGAGACTTGCCTGCAATGGGAAGATGCTTACCGCAATTGCCCGGTTCGTACTGTCACCATACGTATCGGTATTGTGCTTTCGAAAGAGGGAGGCGCTTTACGGGAGATGGCTGCTCCGCTGATGGGTGGTGTTTGTCCGATTCTGGGAACGGGAAAACAATACATGAGCTGGATTCATCTCGATGATCTTTGCCGGATGATGATCTTCGCAATTAAACAACAGTCGATGCAAGGTGTGTACAATGCTACGGCCCCTTCGCCGGTGATGCATCGTGAATTTATGCAGACCCTTCGTCGTATCAAACAACCGGTTTCAATTCCTGTGCCGATGCCTGTGGGTTTAATGAAGATGATCCTCGGCGAAAAAAGTGCTATCGTTCTCGACAGTACACGTGTCAGTTCTAAGAAAATTACAGATGCCGGTTTCAGTTTTCAATACACCGGACTCTCCGATTGTCTCAAAAATATTTATGGGAAACAATAGTCCGGTTTGTATCCACTGGTTTCGTCGCGATTTGCGGCTGAACGATAATGCAGCTCTGTACCACGCTCTTCGTAGTGGCCTGCCAGTTATACCAGTTTTTATATTCGATCGCTCCATTCTTGATAAGCTGGAAGATAAAGCCGATAAACGGGTGGATTTTATTCATCGCCGGCTGATGCATTTGCAGAAGGAACTGAAGAAATATGGCTCTGCCTGCATCGTGCGCTATGGACATCCCGAAGAAGTGTGGAAGCAACTGCAGTCGGAGTTCAATATCAAAGCCGTTTATACCAACCACGACTACGAACCGTATGCCCGCAGCCGTGATGAAAAGATGCAGCAGTATTTCGAGAAGTCGGGGATTAATTTTTTCACTTATAAAGACCAGGTGATTTTCGAAAAGGATGAAGTACTGAAAGATGATGGCAAGCCATATACCGTTTACACTCCTTTTTCCCGTAAATGGATGGCGAAGCTGAATGATTTTTATCTCCGCTCCTACCCGACCGAGAAATACTTCCACGCATTCTCTCCGTTAACCCAAAACGAAATTCCATCATTGGAGTCGATGGGTTTCGAACAGACTGACGCTGTATTCCCTCCGGAAACTACTTCTGCTGTTTTGCTAAAATCGTACAATGAAACACGCGACATTCCCGGCATTGAAGGTACTTCGCGATTAGGTATTCATCTGCGCTTCGGAACCATCAGCGTACGTGAATGGGCAAGAATTTCAAAACCCATTAGCTTTAGCTGGCTGAATGAACTTTGCTGGCGGGAGTTTTATATGATGATCATCTGGCATTTTCCACATGCTGCCGGATCTGCTTTCAAACCACAATACAATACCATTCAGTGGCGCAATAATGAAGCAGAATTTCAGGCCTGGTGTGAAGGAAGAACAGGATATCCCATCGTTGATGCCGGTATGCGCGAGTTAAACACATCAGGTTATATGCACAACAGGGTTCGCATGATTGTAGCTTCCTTCCTGACGAAACATCTGCTCATCGACTGGAGATGGGGCGAGGCGTATTTTGCAAAAAAACTCCTCGATTTTGACCTGAGTGCGAACAATGGCGGCTGGCAATGGGCAGCAGGAAGTGGATGTGATGCGGCACCCTACTTTCGTATTTTCAATCCTTACGAACAGACGAAAAAATTTGACCCTTCGTTTAAGTATATCCGTCGCTGGGTACCCGAATTTGAAGACTTCGGATATCCATCACCGATAGTCGATCATAAAATGGCTCGCGAACGTTGTCTGGCGACCTATAAAAGTGCATTAACACCCTCCTGATCTGCCGGCAAACCCGACAGACCGGAGAGCAATAATTTTACTTTAAGAAATCATTGAAATATCGGGTGATCTTCTCGTTGAGATGCACACGGTCTTTTCCGAGTACGTTGTGCAGGTGTCCGGGATAAACGAAGTAATCGAGTTGTACACCCTTGCTTACTGCCTTCTTTATGTACATCAGACTATGCTGCCAGATCACTACATCATCGCTGGTGCCGTGAATCAGCATTAAGCGTCCGTTGAGGTTCTCGACATGGTTCAGCAGATTATTCAGTTTATAACCACCCGGATTTTCTTCAGGTGTATCCATGTATCGCTCGGTATACATCACCTCATAATAACTCCAGTCGATTACCGGTCCGCCGGCAACACCAACTTTAAATATTCCCGGATAACGGGTCATCAGGGAGGTTGTCATAAATCCACCGAAGCTCCAGCCATTAACACCGAGACGATTTCCATCTACATACGATAACTTACGCAGATAATTCACACCGGTAATCTGATCCTTCATCTCTATATCGCCGAGGTTGCGGAACGTGACTTGCTCAAAAGCCTTTCCGCGATTGGAACTGCCGCGATTATCGAGGGTGAAGACGATGTATCCCTGCTGTGTGAGATA
>JBIIRF010000202.1:0-4960 GCA_044341715.1 Bacteroidia bacterium
CTTACGCCACAGTTATTATTGGCTGTTCCGGAGATAGTCCCGGGTGTTGCAGGTGTGGTGCAACTTAACTCTGTTACTGTTTTTGAACTATTGTAAACATAGTCGCCTGATTCACCGCCGTCGTTATCACCTGCAATTCCTGCATAATAAAATTTAACTGTTCCTGTTCCGGCGGGTGGTGCTGTCCAGTTGAAAGTGAAGGATTTGGTATTCGCGGTGAGCCCTCCGTTTAGTGTGTGAACTATATTGTTCCGTACAACTCCGCTAACTGTAGCCGTTTTGATTTGAGTGGATGCGGCATTGGTTATAGCAAGTGTTCCTGCGTTGGCATTGGCCGCTGTTAAACACTCCAGTCCAAGACCAAAAATGCTTGAGCCGGTGCGTGCGACAGTTACTGTAATCGGATATGTTTGGCCGGGCGTATATTGCCAGTTCGTCATTCCTACATTCGTAATGGTGATGGATCCTCCTCCGGTATTTGCGGCGAAATCACCATGACAATTGACACAAGTTGTTTCGCCGGGAGAGCCGGTTCGTCCTGTTTTTCCATTGTCGCTGAGAATGGAACTCGTCATCACGATGAAGATCATCGGGAGCAAGTAGAGCATGTACTTTTTCATGTTTTGGTTTTTTGGTTTGTTTTGGATTATTTGTGTCGGCCCTTCGGCGTTTAGTTTAGACAATAGCATTCCCGCTGCAATGCAGATTTAATTTTTTTCATCAGATTTCTCTGATAAGTATCAGGAAGTAGTGTGTTGTGGTGGATTCTTCCACGTGCTGTTTCGAATCCGACGGCAATGTAGAATCTATGAGGTCACGTAGCTGAAAAAAAAACCGAGTACGGTAATCTAAGTGTTGAATGGGATTATTTCTTTCTGAATAAAAAACAAACAAAATAACAGATAATTCTATCTGTTGAAATTCAACTTTACAGAGAGGAAATTTAAGCGTTTAAACAACTAATTCAGAATGTAGATTTCTAATAGCTTCTGCGACTTGTTCCATCAGCCACATCGGTGTAGATGTTGCTCCGGCTATGCCTACACTCTGTTTACCATCGAACCAGGTTGCATCCAGTTCCGTTGGATTGGAGATGAAATAAGATGCTTCGTTGGTGGCTTTGCAAACTGAGTAAAGTGCTTTACCATTGGAACTCTTCTTTCCGCTAACAAAAACGATAACATCATAAGCAGCAGCAAAACGTCGTAGCTGTGGTTCACGATTGGAGACTTGTCGGCAAAGGGTATCGTTGGAGTTGAAATCTCCTTCTTCCAATGATCCTTTATGTTTCAAAATTCGCTCCTGAATGAGCTGTTGCATCTTCTCAAAACCGGCTGTACTTTTAGTGGTCTGTGAAAAGAAATGCACCGGCTGCGAATAATCGATGTTGTCGAGATCTTCTTCAGAAAAAACAACAATCGCTTTTCCGGCAGTTTGTCCTACGAGTCCGTTCACTTCAGCATGTCCGGGTTGTCCGTAAATTACTACTTGTCCTTCTGTCTCCTCTATCTCTTCAAAACTCGTTTTTACACGATGCTGGAGCTTCAATACCACCGGACAGGAGGCGTCAATTAATTCAATATTGTTTTTTAATGCAAGTTGATAAGTGGATGGTGGTTCACCGTGGGCACGGATAAGAACGGTGCAATCTTTTAAAGTTTGGAGTCGCTCGTGGTCGATAATCTCCAGACCTTTTGCCCGTAATCGCTCTACTTCTTCTCCGTTGTGGACAATATCTCCGAGGCAATACAAATGCCCTTTTTTCTCCAACTCATCCTCAGCCATCTGAATAGCATACACTACCCCAAAACAAAAACCGGAATTACCGTCGATCGTTACTTTCAGTTGCTGGTTCATCTCTCCTATAACGTCTGAGTGGCTATTATGTTTTCAGGCCGAAGCCGGATTTTCTTTTTTAGAAAGTTTGCGGATTTCGTCCAGCACAAATTCTACTTGTTCTTCCTGGGTCAGGTGTGTATTGTCCAGTACGATAGCATCCGGGGCTTTGCGTAACGGACTCTCTTCCCGATGGGTATCTTCGTAATCCCGTCCGACTATGTTGTTGATCACCTCTTCCTTTGTCACTTGCACACCTTTTGCTTTTAATTCCTTAAAACGGCGCTCTGATCGCACCATCGGATCAGCCTTCATGAAAATCTTCAAATCTGCATTGGGAAACACGGTAGTACCGATATCTCGTCCATCCATCACCAATCCACCATCATAGGCAGCCATCTGTTGCAACTGAACCATCCGCTTCCGAACCGGCTTAATCGCACTAACATGACTCACCTGCTCACTCACTTCCATCGTACGAATCTCCTGCTCAACATTTCGTCCATTCAGGTACACTTCACTGAAACCGTTTTCGGCATTGAATCGAAAAGTAATGTGTATATTATCCAGTACCGGATTAAAATCGTACGTATAATCATGAAGTTCTTCCGGAGAAGGAATGGGAATCTCGTTTTCAATAAAATAGAGCGTCACCGCCCTGTACATTGCCCCTGAATCGATATAGTGAAGACCCAGCTTCCGGGCCAGTGCTTTGGCCACCGTACTTTTACCACACGAAGAAAATCCGTCGATGGCAATGATAAGGCGCGATTCCATGTACGACAAAGATACGGAATTCCGGCAGATTCTGCGAATAGAATGCTGTTAAATTTGATACAAATTACCGATTTATCTTTCAGAAATTCAGCGCCATCCCATCATAGGCGATATTGATTCCGGAAGGCAACTCCTTTTCGACTTCTGCATGCTTTCCCATCTGATGACTGAGATGTGTAAAATACCCCTGACGAGGTTTGAAATAATGCATCATATCGATCGCTTCCTGTAAAGTGAGATGCGATACATGGGCTTCGCGTCGAAGTGCGTTTAGAATCAGGACATCCGAACCGAAGATCTTTGAATGTTCTGATTCCGGGATCGTTTTCGCATCGGTGATATACGTGAAATCGCCTATCCGGAAGCCGAAAATATCCAGCAGGAAGTGTTTTACGAGAATGGGCGTAAAAGTAATCGTCCCGATTTTGAAAGGCTCGTTAACGATGGTATGCAGATTTAACTCAGGCACTCCGGGGTACTTGATCGCTTCGAAAGCATAATGAAACTCCTTCTTGATAGCCTCCTGAACCTGACGGGTAGCGTAAATATCCACCGGCTGTTTGCAGACATAGTTGAACGCCCGGATATCATCCATACCGGCAATATGATCCTTGTGTTCATGTGTAAAGAGTAACCCATCCAACTTCTTCACCCCGGCACGCAGGAGTTGATAACGGAAATCAGGACCGGAGTCGATCACCACAGTAGTATGCTCATCCTCCACGAGAATAGAGGTGCGCAAACGAGTATCTTTCGGATCAGAACTTGTACAAACCTCACAATCACAGGCAATTACAGGAACCCCTTGCGATGTTCCGGTACCTAAAAAAGTAATTTTTAACACAGGATCAGGCGTTTACTGTTTCCGGACTTGAGTTGGTATTTAAACCAGACGCGTCTTCTTCGCCTGAATTTGATTCGGAATCTGTGGGTTGATTATCATCAGCTGAAAAAGGAATATCTCCCGTAGTTTGAATCGGATTTTTTAGACCGATAGTGCGCAAATCAGCCTGTATAACATTGTCGGCTGTTAATTGCTGAATGATCTCCAATAGCGATTGAATGCGGCTCTCAAGAATTGAAAACTTATTGATTACCACTACTTTCTTAGACTCGATCAGGCAATAATTAGACTTAAAATTGCCTTTTTCATAACGGACATCATATCCCGACTGCTCCAGCAGGTCTTCCAGTTTTTTCAGGTATGCAGGTGTAAACTTCGCCATAATGATCCACCAAAAGTCGTGATTTTTCCGTCTCAAAGCAAAAAAAGCCGCATTGATCTTATGAACAGCCCGGTTTATAAACCACTTGATCCGTTAATTGCTCATTTTTAACTTCCTTTGCGCCTCGATTGCGATCAATCGCATACACTACAAAACACCGCTCAATTATGTTGCTGGGTATCCCCACCGAAACTAAAGAAAGAGAATGCCGGGTTGCCATCTCGCCGGATGTCTGCGGACAACTGGTTAAAGCCGGATTTGACGTACAGGTTCAAGCCGGTGCCGGACTCAAATCTTACTTCTCCGACGATCAATACACCACAGCCGGTGCCAAACTGGTTAATGATGCTGCTGCCATTTACAGTTCTTCAGACGTAATCCTGAAAGTAAATGCACCCAAGCCGGCAGAAATCGCCACGATGAAGAAAGGCGCCGTGCTCATCTCCTTTATGTGGGCCGCCACCAATGCCGAGACTGTTGATGCCTGCACGAATGCCGGTATCAGTGCTTTTTCGGTAGATGCGATTCCGCGTATTTCCCGTGCTCAGAAGATGGATGCCCTAAGTTCGCAGGCGAACCTGGCGGGCTATAAGAGTGTGATCATGGGTGCCAATGCACTCGGAAAAATATTCCCGCTGCTCATGACCGCAGCCGGCACTATTAAACCATCCAAAGTGGTCATCTTCGGTGCAGGTGTAGCCGGGCTTCAGGCCATCGCAACAGCAAAACGCCTGGGAGCGATCGTAGAAGTTAGTGACATACGTCCTGAAACCAAGGAGCAGGTGGAATCACTCGGCGGAAAGTTTATCATGGTGAAAGGCGATGACACGATCAAGATCGAAGGTGGATACGTGAAAGGTGTCTCCGAAGACTTCCTCAAACGTCAGCAGGAGTTGGTAGCAAAACATGTTGCGGAAGCTGATCTTGTGATCACCACTGCACTGATACCCGGTAAAAAAGCACCGGTACTTGTCACGGAAGACATGGTAAAAAGCATGCGCTTCGGAAGTGTGATTGTTGACATGGCCGTTGAACAAGGCGGAAACTGCGTCCTCAGCGAACTCAACCAAACGACCGTAAAGCATGGCGTAACCATCATCGGGGAATCCAATATTCCTTCC
>JBIIRF010000162.1:0-5724 GCA_044341715.1 Bacteroidia bacterium
AACGCCACCTCCACCGGATACCTCGACTATGTAGCAGTAAATGTAACACGCGCACTCAGCATGGCCGGCAATGAAATGAACTTCCGATATCTCGACACAGCAAACACTGGAGGCAATCGACGATTTGAAATCTCCAATCCAAGCGCAGGTCTGAAAATCTGGAATGTGAGTGACCATAACAATGTTTATGAACAAGAGTACATTAACACCAATAACAAAATAGAATTCACCAATTCCATTACCAGCGGCTCACTAAGTGAGTTTATAGCATTTAACTCCAACGGATATCAATCGGCAACTTTCTCCGGCAAAGTCGACAACCAAAACCTCCACAGTTTAACAAACCTTGATTATATCATCATCACGCACCCTGACTTTACATCAGAAGCAGAACGCCTCGCCGATTTTCACAGTACAAAAGACAACCTCCGTTCAGCAGTAGTAAATGTGAAACAGATCTTCAACGAGTTTTCAGGAGGAGCACAAGACGCCGCAGGTATCCGCGACTTTTTACGGATGTTATATGAACGTGCCACCACATCAACAGATATACCACGCTATGTATTATTAATGGGAGATGGCTCTTACGACCTGAAAGAACGCATCGCCAACAATACGAATTACATTACCACGTTCCAATCAAATGAATCGCTTTCGCTACTTTCCTCCTACACCTCCGACGATTTTTATGGCTGCCTTGATCCCAACGAAGGCACGTTCAATTCTGCAGAACTCATCGATATTGGTCTGGGGCGATTCCCGGTACGTACACTTGAAGAAGCACGGGAAATGGTAGATAAAGTCATCACCTACTCCACCGTAGGCACCATCAACGACCAGACCTTTTGCGCCGGAAGCAACAGCACACGACTCGGCGACTGGCGCAATGTACTTTGCTTTATCGCCGATGACCAGGACAACAATCTTCACCAGCGCCAAAGCGAAAGGATCATCAACATCGTACAACAAAACTTCCCTGTTTACAACGTTGACAAAATAGTTTCTGATGCCTATCAGCAGGTTTCTACTCCGGGCGGATTGAGATATCCTGACGTAAACGATGCCATCACTAAGCGAACTGAAAAAGGTGCCTTATTAATGAACTACACCGGACATGGAGGTGAGCTGGGTTGGGCCGCAGAAGCCATTTTAAATAACGACATGATCAATAGCTGGAGAAACACCAACAATCTGCCGGCCTTTGTTACAGCCACCTGCGAGTTCAGCCGATATGATGATCCACAACGTACTTCCGCCGGAGAATTTGTATTACTTAACGCTACCGGAGGTGGTATCTGCCTCTTCACTACAGTACGACTTGCATTTGCCATCGACAACGAGCTCATCAATTCAGATATGATGGGACATATGTTCCGTCCATTAAACGGAGAAATGCCACGCGCCGGAGACATCCTCCGACTCAGCAAACGCGATAATCCCGGCAACCGGAATATCACCCTGCTCGGAGATCCGGCCTTACGTCTTGCGTACCCTAAGTATAATGTCACCACCACGGCCATCGAAGAAACAGGCACAGGCAATACCCTTGATACGCTTTCCGCACTCAGCCGCGTTACTGTAAAAGGGAAAGTTACTGATGCTAACGGCAACGCATTAACGAATTTCAACGGTGTAGTTTATCCGACCATCTATGATAAATCGTCAAAGATTTATACATTGGTAAACGATCAAAACGGAAACGATGTCAGCAAACCCGACAGCTTCAATCTCCGGAAAAACATCTTATATAAAGGAAAGGCCAGCGTAGTAAACGGTGAATTCAGCTGCTCCTTTATTGTCCCGAAAGACATTTCCTTCCAATATGGAACAGGTCGCCTCAGTTATTATGCCCACAACGGTGAAGACGATGCTCAGGGATTCAGCGAAAACTTCCAGATCGGAGGAAGTTCAGCAAATGCCCTCAACGACGCCAAAGGTCCCGAAATCAAATTATTCATGAATGATGAAAATTTCATTTATGGAAGCATCACCAACAGCACCCCCAGTATTTACGCTATCTTATTCGATTCCAGCGGAATAAATACTGTAGGGAACGGTATCGGGCACGATATCACCGCCATTGTAGATGGAAATCCTCAGCAATTATTTGTCCTCAATGATTTTTACGAATCCGACATGGACAGCTACCAGAAAGGCCGGGTACGCTACCGACTCGACGCCCTCGACGAAGGCAGCCACACCCTCACTTTCAAAGCCTGGGACATCAATAACAATTCTTCTGAAACCACCACTGAATTTATCGTAGCATCCTCTGCGGGACTCGCTCTGGAACGCGTACTTAACTATCCCAACCCATTCACCACCCGCACGAACTTCATGTTTGAGCACAACAAACCTTGCACCGGGATGGCGATTCAGGTCCAGATTTTCACGGTTACAGGGAAACTGGTTAAAACAATCGACGCCTATCAGGTCTGCGAAGGATTCCGGAACACCCCCCTGGAATGGGACGGAAAGGACGATTTTGGCGACCAGTTGGCCAAGGGCGTATACATTTATCGCCTGAGAATCAGGACCGCTGAAGGAGAAACCGCCCAAAAGACCGAAAGGCTTGTTTTACTACGTTAAGGAACTATAAAGTAACATTTAGCTATTAGATTTCGTTATATTTGCCATCCTTCCCCATGAAAGGGTGGCTCAAACCTCCCAAAAAAGGAAAAACTTCAAACAATGATGAATAAGCAACTGAAAAGTTTACTCTTCCTACCGGCATTTTTAGTGCTCAACACCCTTCAGGTATCAGCGCAAACAACCAGTACCAATTTGCTAGGACAAATTAACACGATCACAACTGCTGTACCTTTTGCAATGATTTCTCCGGATGCCCGTGCAGGCGGTATGGGTGATCAGGGTGTTGCCTCTGCACCTGATGCGAATTCAATTCACTGGAATCCGGCGAAACTGGCTTTTGCTGAGAAGAAAATGGGAATTGGCGTGAGCTACACTCCTTGGTTACGTGCCCTGGTAAATGATATGTTCATTGCCTACCTCAGTGGTTATACCAAAATGAAAAACGAACAGGCCATTGGTGCTTCCCTTCGTTATTTCTCACTCGGTAATATCACTTTTACTGATAATAACGGAAATACTATCCGCGACTTCAAACCAAATGAATTCGCACTGGACCTTGCATACTCACGTAAATTGAGTGATTATTTCTCAGGAGGTATCGCATTGCGTTTTATCCACTCAAATCTTACCGGTGGAACGCAGGTTGAAGGACAAGACAGTAAAGCAGGAAATACTGTTGCAGCAGATGTATCAGTATTCTTCCAGAAAGAAATTGAAATCGGAAATAAAGACGCGATTCTGATGAGTGGTGTGAATATCTCCAACATCGGCGCAAAAATCTCCTATACTGAATCAGGTGTAAAAAACTTTATCCCAACAAACCTTCGCTTAGGTCCGGGTTTGAAATTAAAGCTGAACGAATACAACGACCTTTCGTTCATGCTTGATATCAACAAACTGCTGGTGCCTACTCCTCCGATTTACACACAGGATACTTCAAACAGCGCAGACAACATTATTTTATACGGACAAGATCCTGACGTGAGTGTTGCACAGGGGATTTTCCAGTCATTCGGAGATGCTCCCAACGGTTTCAAAGAAGAATTGCAGGAAGTAAATCTTGGCTTTGGTATGGAATACTGGTACGATAATCAGTTTGCCTTCCGCGGCGGATACTTTTATGAGAACCAGCGCAAAGGAAATCGTAAATACTTCACACTTGGTGCCGGTTTACGTTACAATGTATTCGGAATCGATCTGGCTTATCTTATCCCAACTGATCAGCGTAACCCACTCGAAAACACCCTGCACTTTACGCTCACATTTGACTTCGCTGCATTGGATGGCGATAGCAAAGACGACGAATAATTCACCGAACGGATGAAATGCAGAGTTGGTTTCGGATTTGATGTCCACCAGCTGACAGAAGGCCGCGACCTTTATGTAGGCGGCGTACTTATCCCTCATACAAAAGGAGCATTGGGTCATTCCGATGCGGATGCATTGATTCACGCTATCTGTGATGCGCTTCTTGGTGCGGCCGGATTAAAAGACATCGGCTATTACTTCCCTGATACTTCCGGAGAATTCAAAGGCATCGATAGTAAAATTTTGCTGGCGAGAGTCATGGTTCTTATTGAAGAAAAAGGGTACACTGTTGGCAATGTCGACGCTTCACTGGTGCTGGAAAAACCGAAGATCAAACCTTATATTGATCAGATGCGGGAAACGCTGGCTCCTATTTTAAAGGTGACTACAGATGACATCAGCATCAAAGCAACTACCAACGAAAAGATGGGATATGTAGGACGCGAAGAAGGAATTGCGGCTTATGCAGTTTGTCTGATCGAAAAAGCCTGATCTGTTTTCCTCAACTCACGCGGCTATAATTCGCATCCATTTCATCCAACAACCTTAATTGTTCCACCAGTATTGCATTGGACGGCAATACAAGTCGTTCATCCAGTTGCAGAACCTCTGAAGCAGCAGTGCGTGCCACCTCCATTATTTTTTTATCCTTCGACAGGCTGGCGATATGCAGATTCACTACACCGCTTTGTTGAGTGCCGGCAAGATCACCCGGACCACGTAATTCCAGATCGACCTCCGCTATTTTAAAACCATCATTGGTGCCGGTCATTGTTTTCATCCGAAGCCTGGCATCATTCCCGAGTTTTTCCGCGGTCATCAGAACACAATAACTCTGCTCAGCGCCTCGTCCCACCCTGCCACGCAACTGATGCAACTGCGACAACCCGAAACGCTCAGCACTTTCAATGATCATCACCGAAGCATTGGGCACATTCACTCCCACTTCAATTACCGTTGTTGCCACCATAATATGCGCCTTCCCCTCTTTAAAACGGTTCATCTCAAAATCTTTATCGGCCGGTTTCATTCTTCCATTCACCACACTCACCTGATACTGCGGCAGCGGAAACTCCTTACAAATCGAATCATACCCTTCCATCAGATTGGTGTAATCCATTTTCTCCGACTCCTCAATGAGCGGATACACCACATACACCTGACGCCCCTTCGCGATTTCCTGTTTCATAAAACCAAAAACCGCCAAACGGTTCGACTCCGTTTTATGAATAGTTTGAATTGGTTTACGTCCGGGAGGAAGTTCATCAATCACCGACGTATCCAGATCACCATACAAAGTCATAGCGAGAGTACGCGGAATCGGAGTCGCCGTCATCACCAGCACATGCGGCACAAATTCATCCTTCTGCCAAAGCTTCGCCCGTTGCTGAACACCAAAACGATGCTGCTCATCAATCACCACGAGACCGAGTTGCTGAAACTGCACACGATCTTCAATCAATGCATGCGTTCCGATTAATATCTGCAAACGTCCTTCCTTTAATTCTTCCAGTAAAAATCTACGGTGTGCGGTTTTAGTACTGCCGGTCAACAGGCCTACACGAATATCCATAGCCGCCAGTGCTTCTGTCACCGACTGAAAATGTTGTGAAGCGAGTATTTCGGTAGGCGCCATCAGACAAGCCTGATAACCATTGTCCAGCACCATCAACATACTCAACAAAGCCACCATTGTTTTGCCCGAGCCAACATCTCCTTGCAATAGCCGGTTCATCTGTTTACCGCTCCCCATATCGGTACGGATTTCCTTCAGCACCCGCTTCTGCGCACCAGTCAGTTCAAATGGCAATTGCTCTTTATAAA
>JBIIRF010000006.1:0-17064 GCA_044341715.1 Bacteroidia bacterium
TGGCCATAAGCATAAGGTGTATTTGTGGCATCCACATATACATCATGCCTTGCACCATACAAGTGACCCAGTTCATGCGGGAATGTTAAGTTGCCCACAGCACAGGTTCTGTCAGTTACACAAAATGCATCTGCATAAACAGAAACAGAAACCGTCCATGCCTCACCACAACCATTACTAAGGTTGTTCACCAGAAGATGGCATAGATCTGCGTCGTAGTATGTCCGCCAATCTGCCACCTCATCCATCACACCATCGGCTGTATTTCTGAACGCTGTTTTATCGGTTGCGGAATTATTACTTTCTGTGTAAGTTGTCTGGTAGGCGCAAGCAAGTTCCACCTGGAAATTCACAGCACTATTCGAGAACGCTGTATTGTTCGCCTGAATACAAGACTGAGCGAAACCGATTGGATCAGCCAACGCAACACCCACATCATCCGTATAGGCTACAAGTACCCGCACCTTACAATCTCCGAGCAATAACTGTGATGGACTCACCGGAGCACCTGTTTCAGGATCAATACGAGGGGCCTGACTGGTATTTCCTTTTTGCTCTGTGCCCTTTTCGATCATGTCCTTATATCCTTCGGCAGATTCATCATGAGGAAACACCGTAGTATTTAACAACAGAAGTATATGTACATTTCCACTGAGCGGATATAACATATAATTAAATCGTTCATTGCCTGCTCTGGCGGTAATCATCCCATTGTGTTCTGTGAAGATCAAATCGCCGGAACCGTTGTGGAATTTACCTGACCCTGAAAAGGTCGATGCAAATCCATTAGAATACGATAAATCACTGATCTGAAGAATTTCTTCTGTCGGCAAAGTGATCTCGAAAGAACCACTTTGTTTAGTGAGTATCGTGTTGTTCGTTTCCACGTACCAATAACCTTGCGTGGTTTCTTCTTCTATAAGCACGCGTGCATGGTGCTGTTGTTTTTCGTTGAGAACAGGATGGTCGAGGTATTTAAACAGCTGTTGTGAAGATGCACTGCCTGAATACAGCAGCAATAAAATCACAAACATCCATTTAGCGTTCAACACATGTTCCCATTTGTTTATGTTTATCATTACAAATGTTTTTTATGGTTAAACTTAATTTTTACCTTCCACTTTGTTCATTCTTTCTAACAATTCCTCATTAGATTGTTGTAATTTGTCGTTCTGTGCTTTCAGTTGCAAAATATACAAAGTAAGTTCTTCCACTTTCTCCACTAATTTGGTTTGCATAGCACCAAGATCAACTCCGCCTTGCTCTTCCATTTCAACTGCAGATGGGATTCCTGGTAAATGTTTGTTGGTTTCAATTTCTTTCTTCAATTGCTCCAGCGGCATCAGTTCGTAAGAAGAATCGAATACATAATCAGGCCAGGATCCTGCGAGTTCCACGCGAACTTCTTCAGCAATTGCTTTACCATTTACGGCGAGAACATAACCGGTTGCTCCGGTAGTACCTCCTACACGAAGCTCGTTAGTATACGTTTTAGTAACAAAGTATCCGCCCCAGTTTTCGGTCCCTCCCGAAGCGCTTCCATAAACACCGTAACGAATACCTGCTGTACCTGTTGCTGAACCCAGAACACCTATTACTCCACCTGTATAAGCACCACCATCTCCGACACCATACACTCCGCGGAATCCACCATGAGATTCTATTCCATAACCATATCCATCAGCTGCAATTGCGGAAGAATAAATTCCTCTTACATCAGCGGTTCCGGTATAGTTGATTGCGACATTCAGGGTAGGGCTAGTAGATGTTAGATTTCCCAATACATCTAGTCGCGATGTGGTGGCACTTGTTCTTCCAATACGTACATCGCCATCGTTTTCTACATATAACCGATCAGCTCCGTTAAAAATAGTAAATTCAGAGTTGTCTTGTTTAAAGTAAGTCCAGCAATTGGATACTCCATTTGCAGCGTATCCATAAAATGGCTGGCCGCCTGTAGTACCTGTAGTATTCACATACATACCACCATATCCGGTGGAGGTGCTATTCACTACAAACTGTCCGGACCCGATAGCGGTTGTGGTATTTAAACCAAGAAACGATCCGCTCGTGTAAAGATTACCGGTTACCAACGAACTTCCATTCCAACGTGGAATAAAATTGGTAGCAATGGTACCTACCTGTGGGTCTGATTCGCTTAGAAGATATCCGGCCAGAGCATGATTACCCCAGCTAAATGCCGTATTCCAATCATTGGATGTTCCTCCGTTGGCAGTAATAACACCATTCACGTGAAACTTTGATGACGGTGTAATTGTACCAACGCCAATATCACCATTTCCTTTGATATACATCCGGACCTGGTTGTTGGTTTTGATTTTTAAGACTTTGTTATCACTTGTCCCGATATAATCAGTGGCGGGATTTGTGCCGGCATTTCCTGATAGCGACCAGTCCTGTGCCTGTACATTCTGGTACAACGACAGCGTGCCGCCTACCAATAAGAATAAGAAGATTTTTTTCATGGTTGTTGGTTATTAAGTTCTCTGCAAAATTATACAGATGGTTTAACTTCGTCAATCACCTTTAGTGGGGATTCTGGCATTTCCATGAAAATTGTGATAAAAATCAACCTTTAATTACGCTCTAAAGAATACCATTACCTCTTAAATAATAAGCCTCCGAACGAAATCTCAATTCGTCCGGAGGCTTATACAATCAGTTTATTTAATGTTGAACGATGATTTTTTGTGTCTTCATTGATCCATCTGATGACTTCATTAATACAAAATAAACACCGTCAGCTAATGATGTAGTTGAAAAGTTATATTGTTGTGGTCCGGATCCGGATAAAATAATCGGAGTCATTACAAGTTGTCCTTCGGGATTGAGAATTTGTAATTCTGTTTTATGTTCTACTTCAGAATTAAACCCGATCGTACATTCATCTGATGTCGGATTGGGATAAATGATGAAGTCGGAGGTAGCAGTGTTTTCCAATCGTGGACAAGTTAGGAATCCTATGTTAACTGTGCGATTGTTACTTTGCCCACAAGGATTAACACTCCGCACTCTAAGTGGTGACGATGTACCTGCTAAACCATTGTAATTTAAAATTAGATTTTGAGTCCCCTGTCCACTTACAATAGTTGCTCCTGCAGGAATTGTCCATTGATAGGACGTAGATCCAGATACAGAAGTACACGAATAAGAAACATTTTGTGCATTAAAACAGATGCTGGTAGGTCCGGTTATTGACGATGGAGAAGACGGCGCTCCACTTATTGTTTTAAATGCTGTTACAGAAGTACCACATGCACTCGATGCGGTTACAGTTATATCCCCGGTAGAAAACAAACTACTAAATGAAACATAGATTTGTCTTGTTCCTTGTCCAGACAAAATACTAGCCCCCGGAGGAATAGACCATGTAAATGTGATTCCAGATTGAGAAGGAACAGAATAATACTTGTTTGATCCACAAACACCGTTTGCACTTCCAGTAATACCACTAATGCTATTTGGAGTTGGATAAACATTTATAGTAAAGCAATAACTTCCCGTTATTCCGCAAGAATTACCGGCTTTCACACATACATCTCCGGAAACTGATACTGTTCCCCCCTTGACTATAATTGTATTGGTCCCCTGTCCACTTAATATTGTTAATCCGGACGGAAGGGTCCATGTATATGAACTAGCACCGAAAATTGTTGGAGTAGAAAATGTAACGGTATCTTTCGTACAGAAAAGGCTTGGGCCTGTAATTGATGTTGGTTTGTTGGGCTTCCCATAAATTGTTTTTGTTCGCGCATTACTATTTCCACAAGCATTTGATGCAACTACAATTAAACTACCGTTTGTGAAATTGGTATTAAATTGAACGCTAACAGCATTTGTACCTTGTCCGGTCAATATGGATGCTCCAGAGGGAGCTGACCAGATATAACTGACCCCTGATACGAATGGAACAGAATAATTCCGTGTTAAGCCACAAATACCATAAGCGGTACCGGTTATTGTACCAGGTGTTGCCGGAGCCGGCTTACGCGTTATATTTTTATTTCTTGTTATTGGGCTCAAACCACAAGCATTTACAGAAGTAACAGAAACAGTACCGGAAGCAAAAGAACTATTTACTGCTACAGTAATACTAGTACTACCTGTACCATTGATAATTGAACAACCCACAGGAACAACCCAATTATATGACGTAGTGTTTGCTGTAGGACTAGTACTGTATATTATTGTATCTCCAGGACAAATTTGAGCGGGGCCGCTTACAGAGTCCGGTGAAGCGGGCAAGCCAGTAACACTTGAAATAGCATTACACAACGGGGCCGTATTTCCACAACTATTACTTGCCGAAACACATATATTACCTCCAACAAATCCTGATGTAAAACTAACAATAACAGAGCTCGTTCCCTGACCTGATATTACAGTAGCATTATTTGGAGTTGACCATTGATACGTTGTTGCTCCGGAAGATACATTAACATTATAAGATAAGCTGGTTCCAATACATGCGGTAGAGGGTCCGGTCAATGTAGTTAACGCTGAAGGCAACTGATTTGTCACACCAACAACCTGTGAAAGAGAGGCTGTTAAACCTGTATTATCTATTACTGTTACTGTATAGGTGCCAGCGGTAACTGCATTTAAATCCTGAGACGTAGAACCATTACTCCATAAATAGCTATAAGGAGCTGTACCACCACTAACGCTGATATCAATAGAACCATCTGAACTTCCGGGACAGGATTCTGAAGTATTCGTATTGAGAGCGATCGTGGGGCCGGATTGAATCAATCCACAAGGAGTACTATTTGCTGTAATTGTCCATGCATGACTATCTCCTATAGGCTGGGCCGGATATGCCGGGCTAGTACTTGCAGGTAAATCTGGCCAATTCCAGTTCTGCACACGAACCGAATCAGAAACACCTGCTCCATAATTCATTGCGGCATAATAGTTCGTTGATGTATATGGAGTCGTTAGTCTCATCCAACCTTCTGTGGTACCAAGATCTACATATGGTTGTACACGACCGGGGTTAATTACACTCATGCCGTTGGCGCGTTCAACCGGCAATCCGGTTCCTGTGAAACGGAATGTCAAATTAGCAACTGGAGCAGAAGGAGTATTAGGGGCAGTTTTACCCACAATCCAGAAACGATCAACCGTACCGGCAGCATTATTACCCCCAGTAGTATTATATATGTGATTTACACCCGGAGGTAGCTGTGCATTTCCAGCAGTATAATAAGTAGACACACTAAAATCACCAAGACCTGCAGGATTTGTGAACGAAATCAACTGCACAGAATATGGGATAAATGTAGGTGCAGCTGCAGTAGCCGAGTTACCAAAAGGAATCATTCTCCAGCCTGCAGTGTTTAAGTTTTTCCAGATAACCTGGGCGCTTGCACTTTCAGAAATCAGGAATCCATTGGTACGGGAGAATGGACCGGTTGGAGCAGTAACAGTTCCTCCTGATAAAGCATTGTTATTCATGGTCAGGGTTTGGGCATTCATGCGTAAAGAGCCTTGAGTAAGAATCAAGGACGAATCAATAAACACTGGACGCTGTAGTGTTACATACTGGTTCGCCGCACCTTTGTTCAGCTGCAATTCAGCGAAAGTGGTGTTTTGTGTACCACCGATAGTATTCGATACGGTTGAGTCAAATTCCACACGGCTATAGCCTGCTTCGAAAGCACCATTGTTGATCCAGTCTTCCTGAATATTGATATTCGCCTTTGTATAAGGGCGATCTATAAGGAAAGTAAAGTTAGGGCGGATAGTTTTAGTACCTGACCAGAAGTTATCAGTCACACCAGCGAAAGGAGCAGTCAACGCACAACCGGAACCGACGTTACTGGTAGTTGACAAACACAAAGTAGAGTTAACACCTGTTGTTTGTGTTTGCTGAATCATGTCATTGTTTGCTCCAATTGTACCGGCATTATCGAAACAATACTGAATAATCAGGTTACTGAACCCATCCCATACAATTGGAGTAGTCAGGTTGATTGTATTCACACCCAAGGCGGTTGAATATGCTACAGGACCGTATACTGTGGTCATTGGTGTCAGATTTGGAGTTCCGGTTGCGAACACCGTTCCGGAAGGAATTAACGCATACCCGATGGTAAATCCACCATAAGCCGCGCCACTACCCTTAGAAGCAATGGTGAATCGAATTGCGTTTATGCGATCACCATTTACTAATCCACTTGAAGTCAACTCGGATGCCTGATAAATAATTTGTGTTCTTGCATCGGTAGCAGTTGCTTTAAATGGTGTAATAGCAGGATTACTAAATGTACCAAAACCATAGGTAACAAAAGTAGAGTAGGTGCTATTCACTTTCACACGTCCATTGATAGTAATATCCTTTTTTACTTTAAGTGCATCAGCAGCAGGATTTGGAGCATTGATCAATACAGAATCTAAAGTTGAAATAGTTAGATTATTGCAATTGGCCGGGATAGCGGATTTAATAGTTGGACGGAAATAAGGACGTGAAGGAGTTCCTACAGGAGGGAATACCTGTGCACGATCTACCACAGCATCGTCGGTGATAGTTGGAACACCACCACACCAGTTACCAGGATTGTTCCAGTCGTCGGTATTACCCAACCAAAGTTTGTAACCTACAGGGCAGTTTGGAGAAATAATAATTGAAAAATCTTCTATTTCACCATAGTTGTATTGCAAACAAGGATCAATATTAGCAGCTGCCCAAACCTCACGGACACGCATACGTGTAACTCCGGTATATCCGGCTGCTGGAACTGTAAATGCAATACCGGCAGATTGGTTAGCATTCAAACTAACTTGTCCGAGTTTTTCACCTGCATCATTAAAGTCCCCATCACGATTATAATCAATAAAAACAGCGATATTATTTGCCGATACCCAGGTTCCAGCTTGAACGGTTACTGTATAACCTGTATTTTGGGTTAACACTACAGTTCGACCGGTAATAGAAGGCCATAATTCATACGATGGTGGGAATGCTGTAAAATCACAACCCGGTCCAGCATTAGAAACCAAACATGGAAGATTGGAAGGAAGTCCTGTATTATTGTTGGTTGCACCAAAGTTTGTATTTATCGAAGTTCCGATAGCACCATTTAAAACAACTGATTGCACATAGTCATTATTGGTATATGATCCATTTAACCTTGACGTACCAACTGTGTAAGTACCTACGCAATAAGGTAAGTCAATCTGGCTGGCCCCTGGCAGTGAGAAACCTCCAGGACCTGGTTCAAAAGAAGTACCTGTACCTCCGGGAGAAGGACAAGCAGTAGGAGATCCACCGGCCGCAGCACCACGAAGATCCGCATCTACAAAATTACCACCGGTTGCGCTTGGTTTAATATCATAAGTAAGCCAGAAATAGGTTGTATCATATTCCAGGAAGAAACAAGATGTTCCTCCATTTATGAAATCAAGGTTAGTACCTGGCACTGCGATTGTCTGACCGAAACGGCGGCTTGGGTAATCTGAGGTACCTGCGGTATTCGGGAATGGAGAAACGTAAGTGGTATCAAACAAAGGACTTCCACCGGTGTAGTAAATTTTCGCATCTTCGATATCCAGCACGTTGGTTGTCCCGTTCGTGTTCAACAAAAGTGAATCTAGTTTACATGCTGTAGTAAATGTAGATGCAGCATCAATATAACCACAGCCTGAATTTCCACCTATGATACATCGTAAACCAACGATCATTTGATTGTTTGTTCCTACGCTAAGATTTGCAGGATTTTGTTGCGTCATATTGATACTCACATCTGAAGCAAGTGTAGCTGTTGGATAGGTATTGGTTTGCACCTGGTCTATATAGATGTTATTACCATCCTTACAGATACCCATAATAATGAAGTAGTATCTTTTGCCGTTATAGGTTGCAGCAGGCAAATCATAAGTATATTGATTCCATGTATTTGCAGTAGCTGTAGGAATTCCATTGTTACGACGGAAAATATCTGACGTACCTAAGGTATTGGTGAGTAATGTAGCTCCCGTTAAGGACGGTACCGTATTCACATATACACGAATTTTATCATCATTTGTAAGAAAACCATTGTCGCGATACATATAAAAACGGAAAAATGGATTCACTCCACCATTATTACTGAAGTCAAATGGCTTAGTAATAATCAATGCTGTATCATTGTTGGTTCCAACAAATGAATTAAACATCATTACGTTCACTCCTCCACCAGGACTAGGTCCGCAGGCAGGGTTGGTAGCAGTACCTGCAATCTGCAATACAAATGCACCATTTACGTTTGATACAGCTTTTTGCTGCTGCCTCCAACCCGGAGCGGGAAAAATTGTAGCACTTTCAAAAGACTCATTTTGTAAAACTGCTTGAGATAGTCCAAGTGTAGAATTGACTAACAGAAGCAATAAGAATAAGTAAAACTTTTTCATAGATGTTAATTTTATAGCTGTTGATTTTAAGAAGCAGTTCAAAACTCCAATTTATTTCATTAGTCAAACAATGACTTCATCTTCCGAAAAATGACCCACAGGAGAACATACTATTTGTGGCTTGCCAGCCTCGGAAAAGAGAGTACTAATTTAGGTTTTTCTAATTAAAAAATGGTTGTTGTTCACAAACCAAAACCAAAAGAAGAGTTTTTAATACAGCTCTATTACAACTATTTGTATTTCTGTTACTTACCTCACCACCACCAATCTGGCCTGCTGTTGACCGTTGGCAGACCGGATAAAATAGATTCCGGTGGGATAATTGCGCAGATCCACTGTAATGATGTCTGGCAGAGTAGCATCGATATTGAAAAGAATACGGCCGGATGCATCAGCAACAAGATAGTGATAATAAGCCAATTGATTCAACGTGAAAAAACCATCTCCCGGATTAGGGGTAACGATTAACGGATAGGCATTACCGTTATTAAAATCCTTGCGGGAGAAATACAAACACTCGCTCGTATCAATACAGCCAAGTGTATTAGTGATTACTGCATAGTTGCCGGTTTCAGAAGGCAGAAAAACGGGTTCGTGTTCTTGTAAAAGCTGATTTCCATCAGTACCACATTTAATCCAGTTATAATTTGTTGCGAGCGATGGACCGGCTTTCAATCCCTGATCAGTGGGAAGTATTGTATATTCCGGAACGGTTACACTTACAACCTGCCGGACAATTTTACTATTGCCAAAAGGATCTGTAAATACCCAATCAATAGGGTAATACCCGGAAGCAGTATACACAAGATTACTTGTTGTCGTGGCATAGATCTTTCCATAGCAGGGTGACAATGCTTCGGGCAGGTTGATTTTTTCCCCGCAGGTGATCTGAAGTGTATCTGCAATGCTATCCGGCAGCAATTCATGACATCCTGCCGTTACTTTATAGCCTAACCAACTATTTCCATCACGAATGAAAACTTGTCCGTTGGAATAGCTGTAATCCTGCCACGGCCGTCTGGGTGAAGTGGGGGGCAATATACAAGTAGAATGATGGTTTCCGTCGGCCAGATTAATAAAAGAGGCCTCGTTGTGTACAATGTTGAATAAGACGACCTCTTGTCCGGGTATACCCGTGAATGCAAGAGAATGGGCTGAATAATAATAGAGCGGGCGTGGCAGATTTTTAACCGTTATTTGCGACACAATCCTTTGCTGATCCAGATCACAAACAAAAATATCTCCTCCCAAAAAATAAAGTAACTTATCGTTTATCCAATCATACGTCGCCACACTTTGCGAAGATGGTTGAAGGGAAGTTGAAAAATATTCGATGCTATCCGTCGCAATATTGTTACCGTCTACATACATCGAATAAATGCCGGTAGAATCAAAACCATTGGTCATTAATTTTCCGCTATGATGATCCCACCACAATCCACGGTGATCAATTTGAGTATGGGTATCTACTCCGAGCTGTTGGCCGGTTTCAGCATAGGTCACAATATTGCTCAGCGTATTTCCTCCCGATACACTATAGTAAATTCTATTCAGGGGATCATAGGTAACGGAAACGCCCTGACCGTTTTGGCCGGGACCGAATAACGTTACTCCTGTCGTTGCGTTAGGAAAAACTGTTTGACCCTTTACTGATGAAAGGAGAAGCAGTTGCAACAACATGCAATAAACAAATCGTTGTATTTCCTTGAATCCCATGTAACCTCTTCATACGTTCAATTCATGCCAAGGTTTGCCTTCTTTAAAAACTTAATATTAGCATGGCTCTTTTATGCTGAGCGATCCATCCCTGGTTGCTTAAAAATTCTCCCGTCAAATGGGTGCTTACTTGATGTAAAATACCATTTGTCTGCCAAACGCCCATCCGTCGACCTTTTTGTAAAATATTACCGTTCGCCGGAAAAATTGCACATAAACGACCCTTTTCACAATAGAAAGAAGTGGGCCATCGTTAGAAATGCACTAAACCAAATCAACATGAAAAAAACTCTTTGGATGCTTTCAGGATTATTGATTACATCATGCATTATCTCTTGTAAGAAAGACGATGATGACAATGGCACAACCCCGGTTGCCGACTACACACCAATGGCTGTTGGAGACTATTGGATCTACGAACATTATCGTGTCGACTCCCTCGGGAATGCAACACCTTTGGGAACAACAGACAGCACCTACATTGAAAAGGATACGGTCATCAATTCGTCGGTCTATTATAAAATGATCAGTCCGGGATTACCGGGAGAAAACAGAGTCTACTTACTACGCGACTCTTCCCATTATCTTGTTTCACATACAGGAGAGATTCTTTTTTCATCACAAAACTTTACAGATACGTTAAATGAATATTACATCGTGCTACAAGTTACGGCACCAGATACTGTTGCACGCGTTATTAAAAAAATGGCTGATCGAAATGTAAACGTAACAACTCCGGCGGGCACGTTTACAACATCCAATTACCAGGCGAAATTTCTTATGTATCCAAACTGGTCGGTAATGGGTAACACACGCTTTGTACATGCAAGATATGCTCCGGGGGTTGGATTGGTCAAAGAGTCCTTATCGTTTTTTATTTCCTCTCCCTATACGGAAGAAAAGCGGCTGTTAAGATATCATCTGCATTAAAACACCTACCGCTTTCGCATGGAACACCTGAGGCCTTCGCTTTGGGTGTTTCTTTTTTATCCTACAGAAAAGCCTGGTTTATTTACAAGAACAACTCTGTATCCATCCGGATCTTCGATTGTCACACCATTCAATAACCAATAAGGATTTTCCGGCTCTACAGGTAAAAAACCCAAAAGTCCCAGGCGGTTCACATATTCATCACGCACTACTGAATCTTCAAAATATAAAACCAGCAGGTGTTCCGCTGTAGGAGCAGGATAATCTTTACGATCGACCTGCTCGGTAAACTCCAGATGAACGGAAGCATCCGGCAAGCCCAACATCACACCGTTATACCCTGCATGATCACGAAATTCACCGATGATTTTTAATTGCAACCCATCCCGATAAAAGCGCAACAGGCGATCAATATCCGGAGTTGGTCTGGCAAATCTGATTTGTGAAATAGGGAACAAACTAATCTCTTTTTACATCATTAATTAATATACTCTTTCACACTTTTGATCCATTCCATTTGTTTTGATGAAACGATTAAGCGCTAAAAAGCAGCATAAATTTAAAATAACCTATTCTCCAAAACTACTCGATCACCATTCTCCCACTAAATTCATCGACATACCAGACATAAGTACCCGGACGAATACCTTCCGCAGTAATCTGCATTTCCGCATTACCCAGTAATCTCGATTCCAGCAGGAGTCGGCCGGAAGTATCCAACAAACGGAAATACGCCGATCCGGTCATAAAGTGCGGAAGGCGAAGAGTGAATGTTCCACGGGAAGGATTGGGATAAAGAAGCGGCTCCTTGATTTCGGCCACAGGAGATTCCTCCAACGCGGTTGAAAGATTGTTATAAATCTGCTCAAAATTACCGGCATACGAATAGGAACCTCCACAAGCTGATTGCGAATCCCAGTTAATACTCCACGTCATCATACCGCCAAGGTTCGGATAGGCGTTACCGTTAGTAATTGTATAACTTCCCGGCTGAGGGCCTTGTCCGAGTAGATAGCGCATGGCCGCAGCAACGGTCGCAGTATCTGTATAACCGCTTCCGGCAGCCTGAGAGCAGGCAGGTAATCCCACAGCTACTTTTTCTTGAGGAAATCCGGCAAAGAAACCACCATTCGTATTAAAGCCCTGAATAACGGCATCTGTCATAGCAACGATAAAATCAGCGGTACCCTGATTATACACCACGCCATTAATTCCATACATCGAACCGCTATTATACAGTTGCACGTGGAGCAGATCGATAGAATCTCGTAGGGCATCCACCAGCGGCAGATACGCGCCCCATATGCCTCCATAGGAAGATTGTCCACCCTGAATGAAGGCTGTTTCCGGAGCAAGCGTAAGCAGCAGTTTTTTATTATGAGAAACCCGGTAGTTATCCATAATCATACGCACTGCATAGATCATCCGGATAATTGGTTGATCAACCGGATTTGCAATCGTACCACCCGACACCGATATTGAGCTACCCTCGAAATCCAGGTCAATACCGTCAAAATTGTACACATCCAGAATCCTACTCATCGAAGCGATAAAGCTATCACGTTCCACGTTATTACTCAGCGTAATCGGAGCAGTTGCACCACCAATACTAATCAGGACTTTCTTTCCTGCATTCTGATGGCCCTGCATCTGGCTAATAAATGTTTGCTGTGAAACCTGATCCGGCACGAACTGCATCCGGTAATCGGTTCCATTCACCGGCAAGGCAAAAGCCACATCAATGACATTATACCTGGGGTCCACCTGGCTCAACTGAACATACGGGGTATTCACCGACGACCAGTTTTGGAAATAACCCACAAGCGCCGGCTGAGGTAATTGCGCCTGTAGAAGATGAGAGCCAACAATTAAAAAGAAGAACATCGACATATACTGACGATGCGCCTTCTTCGTAAGTGATTTATCCGCCAGACTTAACAGACAGAGCAGGCACCACGTAATAGCAGCTGTTGTGTTTTTTCTCATTATAATCCTCCATAAAAGTACGGAAGGACAGCCCTGAGAACAGGAACTATTTGGCGGAGTTATTCAATAACGGTGTTAATAGTCGAATTGACAACGCTGGCCTCGATACAACGCGACTATCGTCGCGTCACTCGGCCTGCGGGGATACTTTGGGTTTTTATTCTATTCTTCTCAAGGGGGTCCGAGTGTCGCCGAAGGCGATGTATCGAGGACCCCGGTTTTATTTCGTGGAACACTGCGGGGGATGCTGGCCTCGATACAACGCGACTATCGTCGCGTCACTCGGCCTGCGTGGATACCTTGGGTTTTTATTCTAATCCTCTCAAGGGGGTCCGAGTGTCGCCGAAGGCGATGTATCGAGGACCCCGGTTTATTCTACCCACTCATGGGGGGCTGAGTGAAGCCGAAGGCTTTGTATCGAAGCCCCCATTCGGATCCGAGTGCCGCCGAAGGCGATGTATCGAGGACCCCGGTTTATTCTGTTTATTATTCAATCCTCCTGGGTTTCATCCTGACTAAATATTTTTTTGGATAATTCAGGCAGATATTTTTTGAAGCCATAAATCAACGCTTCTTTTTTACTTCTTGACCAGTTCTGAACTTGTTTCTCCCTGTAGAATGCAAAGTCTATTCGATCAAACTCCTCAAAATAGACTAGTTTCACGGGAAGTCGATTCTTTGTGTGATTCGCACCTTCACCCCTTTGATGTTGTTCAATTCTCCTGCGAAGGTTCTTTGTGCTACCTGTATAGTAGCTTCCATCTGCACATTCCAAAATGTACATGTATCCTCTCATAATGTGTTTTTAATAAAGTTTTAACTGAAAAATTACTTCGCAAAAATATACTTTTTCTGATTAATTAATAACTCGGCCTTGGGGGATGCTGGCCTCGATACAACGCGACGTTGTCGCCCCACTCGGTCAGCGGGGATATTTTGGGTTATTATTCTAATCCTCCCCAAGGGGGTCCGAGTGCCGCCGAAGGCGGTGTATCGAGGACCCCGGTTTATTCTCCCACTCTTGGGGGGCTGAGTGAAGCCGAAGGCTTTGTATCGAAGCCCCCTTTCGGGTCCGTGTGTCCCGAGGGATATCAATGTTGATATCCTCGGGATGTATCGAAGCCCCCACTTGTATCACTTAAAAATATACATCAACGATGAGTTTTTCTCAATATCCGTTTTGCCCTTAGATGTTGTTTGTGCACCTGTGATAAATGCGGAGACTGGGTTCATACTGCCATTTTTGTATTTGCCGCTGAGAAGTGAAATATAAAAGGGGTCAAAAAACAACGGTTTAATGGTTTCGCATTTGAAACCCGCATTTTCCATTAGGCGAAGCATGGGAGTTTTACTGAAATGATACAGGTGACGTGGAACATCGTATGCTGCCCAATTTGGTCCATATTTCTCTGCATCCCAGGATGTTCTGTTGGGTACGGCAATAATGAGTACTCCTTGTGAGCTCAATATTCGACGGAATTGTTGAACACTCTCTTTCAATAAATGAACGTGTTCGAGTACGTGCCAAAGGGTGATAGCTCCGAATTGTCCGGATGGTAAATTGAAGAGTTTCGACGGGTCTTCAACATTCAAACCATGATTAGAAATAGCCTGTTTGCGCGCACCTTCATCCGGTTCCAAACCTGCACAAACCCATCCCCGCGACTTCGCAGTAGCTAAAAACTCCCCGGTTCCACATCCATAATCCAACAATGTTTTAGGTTGGGCGCCGTACGACTCGAGGGTTTTTATTTTACCTGAAATTGCTCTTTTGCGGGCTATTTGGTAGACAGAATTCATCAATCCTGCCTTACTGTTTGTATGACTTATATACTCCTCCGATTGGTAGTATTTTCCAATTTCTGCCGGTAGCGGCCGCGGGTTCGTAAACACAAAACTACATGCACTACACTCTACAAGTTTAAAACGCTCATGAGATACTGTAAAGTCTTCACACTCGAGGTAAAACTTTAAATCCTTTCCACTACAAACCGGACACTCAGTTAACAATTCAGGCATACTTCGTATATACGTTAGCGTTAGTACTTTTCAGAGTATAAAACTACTCATTTTACTTGTAATTTCTGCTTATATGCAGGGTATTATTTATCAGATTTGACTGGTCTCTGATTGTACATTTAGAGGCAGATAATCGTCCTTTTGGCGTGAAATATTATCAAATTCTAGATAGCACCTGGTGCATTTGGCTCTTTATGTAAATGATTGATAGATACAACTTTACCTTTCACTACATACCCTGTGTTAGATCCAAATAATTGGATAAATGACCTACTTAATTGGAATAACTACTTACTGCAGCTATCCGAGATCCCAATTAATATTCATCATTTATGGCTCTATTCCAGCCTTGGGGAACCTATTTGGTTATTACAGCCATTCATTTTATTTAAATCTTGAGTACAGAGAGCACTCTCCGAACATAATCAATAGAGCACTTAAAGGGGTCCAATTGCAACTTCATCACTCGACGACACTTTACTAACGGTCTATTTTATTGAATTCAACGGGCCTGTATACGACCTTCTGCCCGGGTAAATATCCGTATACAAGATCACTTTTGAGGCTCTTTTACTCTTAATATGGGCCTGATTTCGGGACAAACCAGACCTCAGATACGCTTAACATCATCAAGAATAACCAGCGACTGTATCGACCTTTTTGCCTCCACAAACCTTGCTATACCATCTGATTCGGTAGACTAATATCGAGATTGAAACCGAAATTAAGCACTTTTCAGTTTAGACAACACTTTTCTAACGGTCTGGATTTAGTACTCCGTAAGAGGGTTTCACGTGGAACACTGATACCGAATAACCGCTTTATCGACCCAGATAGACCATTAAGATTGATACATCGGCAGGACTAATTCCTGAAATTCTGGATGCCTGGCCCAGGGTCGCTGGTCGAATCTGTGTCAACTTTTGACGAGCCTCAGCACTCAAACTTGGTACCAGCGAATAATCAATGTCATCAAAAATGTGGACATTTTCTAATCGGTTCATCTTCTCGGCGAGCTCAAACTCCTTCTCAATATAACCTTCATACTTGATATTAATTTCAGCCTGTTCCAGAACCTCAGGGTCTAAACTTACACTAGAGATCAAATTGTGGATCGCCGGAACGGAGTTCATCATATCAATAAGGTTGACTTGAGGGCGAGTGAGAATATTAACGATTTTTAACTTTTGGCGAATATCGTCGGTTCCTCTTTCCTTTAACCAGAAATTTATCTCCTCCGGTGAAATGGAGGTTTCTTTTAGCTTTTTCGTAACTAATTGATAATCAGACACTTTAGATTTTACAGTATGGTAGCGCTCTTCTGAAGCGAGACCAATGTCGTACCCGAGAGGAGTTAATCTCACATCTGCGTTATCCTGACGAAGTAATGTTCTGAACTCCGCGCGACTTGTAAACATGCGATATGGCTCCTCGGTTCCCTTTGTAATCAAATCATCGATAAGCACACCAATGTATGCATCAGATCTATTGAGAATAACAGGCGATAAACCATTAATCTTTCGATGGGCATTGATACCGGCCATTAAGCCCTGGCAGGCGGCCTCCTCATATCCGGTCGTCCCGTTGATCTGTCCGGCAAAATATAGTCCTTCTACAAGCTTTGTTTCGAGCGTGTGCGAAAGCTGAATGGGCGGGAAATAATCATATTCGATGGCATATCCCGGACGGAACATTTTGCAGTTTTCGAAACCCGGAATTAAACGAAGGGCCTTGTATTGGACATCTTCAGGTAAGCTTGACGAAAACCCATTAACATAAATTTCGACCGTATCCCATCCTTCCGGTTCAACAAAAAGCTGATGGCGATCCCGGTCGGCAAACCGATTTATCTTGTCCTCAATACTTGGACAATACCTAGGTCCCAGTCCCTGAATTCGACCATTAAACATTGGCGATTTTTCAAAGCCGGTCCGAAGAATTTCATGCACCTGCTCATTCGTATATGTAATATGACAGGGCCGCTGTTTGGCCAATTTTGGG
>JBIIRF010000163.1:0-5666 GCA_044341715.1 Bacteroidia bacterium
TACAATTGCTGCTGACGGAAACGACATGAATTACATGAAGCTGGATGTATCCAATACGTTTGCATCACAAATCAGTAACCGCGACACACTCGCCGAATACATCAAATGCCTCTGGCCGATCAGTTCACCCAAGGAGAACACATTTGCGTTAAACCAACTTGAGATCGCCGACACCAAAATGATGCAACAGTATTTCTATGATTTCTGGCAGCGACGCAATGTGCAGAATCCACAACTTGCCTGGATGAATTACAAATCAGAAGTAGATAAAGTCAATCAGACATTTACTTCCGGAAAGAAAAAGGGATACATGACAGAACGCGGCAGGGTTTATCTCAAATACGGCCCACCGAATCAGATTTCCAAGGCCTACAATGAACCCAGCACCTACCCGTATGAAATCTGGCAATATTACACCCTTGAAAACCAGAGTAACCGCAAATTCGTGTTTTATTGTCCAGAAATCGGAGGCAATGATTTTACCTTACTGCACAGCGATGCCCGAGGGGAAGTATTTGAAGCTCAGTGGATGGTTATCCTTAAGAAACGTACAGAGACCTTCAATGATGTAGATAAAACAAAAGCAAGGAGCACTTACGGCAATCAGTTTGAAAATTTATTCCAGAATCCACGATAATATCTGCTCAAGATCGCCTGATTTCTTTCAGGAGATGACAGAAAGATCATAGTTTTGCAGGGCCGCTTTGCGGCCCTGTTTATTTATGCACCAAATCGCCATTGTCATCCTCAATTGGAACGGCAGACATTTCCTCGAGAAATTTCTTCCAGGCGTTGTGCAGCATAGCAAGGATCTTGCTCGTATTGTAGTGGCAGACAATGCATCCACCGACGACTCACTCGCTTATCTGGAAGCGCATTTCCCAGAAGTTGCTATCATCCGGCTGGATCAGAACTATGGCTTTACCGGAGGTTACAACAGAGCATTGCAACAGGTTCAGGAGCCTTATTATGTCTTGCTTAACTCAGATGTAGAAGTTACAGAAGGCTGGCTTAACCCATTGATGCAATTCATGGAAACGCATCCTGAAGTAGCAGCCTGTCAGCCAAAGATCAGATCCTACAACGACCGGCATTTACTTGAACATGCAGGAGCCGCAGGAGGATTCATCGACTATCTCGGTTATCCTTTTTGCAGAGGCCGGATCTATAATCATCTCGAAGAAGACAAAGGACAATACGATCAGGCTGTTCCAGTATTCTGGGCAACCGGTGCCTGTTTGTTCATACGCAGAGAAGATTTCAGAAATGAAAATGGCTTCGATGAACAATTTTTCGCTCACATGGAAGAAATAGATTTATGCTGGCGTCTACAACAATCCGGCAAGCAAATATGGGTCGTTCCACAGAGTACTGTATATCACGTTGGAGGCGGCACATTGCCCAAAAACAATCCGAGAAAAACATTTTTCAATTTCCGGAACAACCTGATGATGTTATTCAAGAATTTACCCGGTCACCGGTTGATCTGGTTGATTCCACTCCGACTCCTCCTCGATGGTTTAGCAGGGATAAAATTTTTTATGGATGGCGACCGTAAGGATACTCTCGCTGTCATCAAAGCACATTTCGCGTTTTATGCTTTTGTCATCACCCATTTCAGGACAAGATACCGTCAACAACGACATCTCAAAATACACCCATCCAAAGGAATATACCATGCGAGCATCGTGCGTGCATATTACCTGCAGGGAAAAAAATATTTTCATCAGTTAAATCAGGAGAAAATCAGTTAAGCAATGAAGATTATCTGTGTAGGCAGAAATTACGCCGCCCATGCGAAGGAACTTAACAATGCAGTAGAAGAGGAACCTGTTATATTTCTGAAACCGGAAACAGCATTGATACCCGCTAAACAGCCGTTCTTTTTACCCTCTTTCTCTACTGATGTGCACTATGAAACTGAACTGGTCATCCGGATCAACAAGGTCGGTAAAAACATAGAGGAAAAGTTCGCGCACCGCTATTATGATGAAATTACGCTTGGTATTGATTTTACAGCTCGTGATCTTCAGCAGAAATTAAAGACGAAGGGACTTCCCTGGGAGTTAGCAAAAGGTTTTGATGGATCAGCGCCGGTCGGACAATTTAAAACATTGCAGCAGTTTGGCAAAGGCATCAATGATCTTCACTTCCAAATGTTGCTCAACGGGGAGGTAAAACAAACAGGACATACTGCCGATATGATTTTCAATGTCGATAAAATCATCTCCTATGTCTCCGGTTTTTATACTCTGAAAATCGGCGATTTGATCTTCACAGGTACTCCACAGGGTGTGGGACCGGTAAAAGCAGGTGATGTCATCGAAGCCCTGCTGGAAGACGAATCTGTACTGAGTGTAAAAGTTCGCTAAACTCCATAAACATCCGGAGGTTGAAATATTTTACATTAGATACAACAATTTAATCCCGAAAGTTGTCTATTATTGAGTTATGCTTAATCCCCGGCTATTAACGGCTGTTTTTCTTCTTTTGCTGGTACAGTTATTCACCTGTATTCCGGCGAAAGCTACCCATATTGTTGGCGGAGAGCTCAATTATCGATATCTCGGAAACAATATCTATGAAATTAATCTGACGGTATACCGCGACTGTTATAACGGAGTTCCTCCATTCGACAATCCAGCCTCCGTCGGAATCTTCAATGCGATCAACAATGCATTTATCCGCGAGAAACTTTTCAATTTTGTTGAGTTGGACACAGTTCCTCCAACGATTAACTCACCGTGTTTTCTCCCTCCTACTGATATCTGCTATGAGCGAACGGTTTACACAGACACAGTGATTCTCCCTCCCTCTGCAGGCGGATACATTCTCAGTTATCAACGCTGTTGCAGGAACATCACAATCGTGAACATCATCACCCCCGAATCAACAGGTGCTACCTATGAAGCCTGGATGGCAGGTACGAGTACGTTCTCTCAAAATTCCAATCCGGTATTTACTAACTGGCCACCTCCGTTTGTTTGTGCTGGATACCCATTTGTCTTTGATCATTCGGCTACTGACTATGAAGGCGACTCTATTGTTTACCAACTGATCACTCCACTCGACGGTGCTTCAACTTCGAATCCAATGCCGCAACCGCCCAATCAACCGCCGTATGCACCGGTGTTTTTTAATCCGCCCTACTCGGTGGGAGATATGATTGGCGGAATTCCTCCAATGGCTATTGATCCAAATACGGGTATTCTTACATGCCTGCCCACTACTCTGGGACAGTTTGTCGTAGGTATTCGGGCTATTGAATACCGGGGAGGAGTTGTGGTAGGTTATACACGACGGGATTTTCAGCTGAACGTAGTTCCTTGTCCGACGCTGGTAGTTGCAGCCTTACAGAATCCATTGATCAGTTGTGGCAGCAATACAGTCCTATTCCAGAACCTGAGCTTTAATGCAGGATCTTACTCCTGGGACTTTGGAGTTCAGGGATCAACGACAGATGTTTCAACTGCTACAACACCTTCGTTTACTTATCCGGATACCGGAACATATACTGTGACGCTCATTGCCTATTCCAATATTGATCCCGGCTGTGCAGATACTACCTATGGTACCGTTACGATTTTGCCCGATTACGTTGCAGACTTTAGCTATACCATTGATACCTGCAACAACGAAGTCAGCTTTAACGACACTTCGAATTCTGTGAGCGGAACAACGATTGCAGCATCATGGGCATTCGGCGACGGTTCCACATCGAACCTGCAAAATCCGACACATACCTACGGTTCATCCGGAACCTGGAATGCACAATTGATTGCCACCAGTTCCAGAGGATGTAAGGATACTATTGTCAAACCGGTTGTACTTCTTCCCGGTATAGATTTACAGGTGCAGGCACAAACTGATGTAAGTTGTCTGGGAGATTGTAATGGTACTGCACAAACTACAGCCACCAACGGACTCCCTCCTTACAATTATCAATGGAATGATCCGGCACAGCAAACCACATCATTAGCAGATAGTCTTTGTCCGGGTATTTATACTGTAACAGTAACCGATGATCGCGGATGCATTTCCACAGAAACCATCACCATAAACGAACCGGCTGCATTAACTGCTGCTGCAATTTCCACACCTGATTATTGCGGAGGGATTTGCGGTGGAAGTGCTTCGGTGAATGCCTCAGGAGGAACAGTGCAGTATTCCTATCAATGGTCGGATCCGCAACAACAGCAATCCGCTACAGCGACCGGACTTTGCCAGGGAACGTACACAGTAACGGTAACGGATAGCCGCGGATGTGTTTATATCGACTCTATTCAGGTTGCTTATGTAGATTCATTTCCTTTGTTAGATGCGACTGCTGATACCACCCAGCTTTATGCCGGACAAAGCACATATATTCATGCAAACGCTGCCAATACAAACTGGAATATCAATTGGACACCATCCTCCAGCCTTAACAACAGTAGTAGTTTTGATCCGCTTGCCTCACCTCCTGTCACCACTACTTACGTTTTAACCGGCACTGATCAGAATGGATGTCCAAGCTCCGATAGTGTAACCATTGAAGTGAAAGATGTATTATGTGCAGAGCCCGAAATTTTTATACCCAACGCGTTCTCTCCAAATAGTGATCAGAACAATGACATACTTTATGTCCGCGGAAACACCATCGAAAAAGTATACCTCGCTATATACGACCGTTGGGGAGAATTACTTTTTGAAACGAATTCTACCAGTCTGGGATGGGATGGTACTTACAAAGGCAAACCTGTTACTGCCGACGTTTATGTGTATTATGTAGAAATCACCTGCTACGATAAAAGTCAATTCAAGAAAAAGGGAAACATCAGTGTAATCCGATAAGAACAACCGCTACATGATTCAAAAATGCATAACAGTCCTTCTGCTACTACTCTTCCTTCAGGAAGTGCAGGGACAGGATTTGCATTTTTCACAATTCATGTATTCCCCTCTTAACGGCAATGCTGCCAACGCCGGATTCTTCGACGGAGATTTACGGGCAGGAGCACTTCATCGTCGCCAATGGGGCTCCATCACGGTACCTTATAAAACTTTCTCGGTAGCAGCAGATGCCGGCATGAATCTTTTCTCAGAAAAACTGCCTGGTGTAGGTGCCGGAATTCTCATCAACCATGATCAGGCCGGAGATGGACAACTCACCAACCTCGATGTTCGACTCCATCTCTCCTATCGGTTAAGCCTTACCGAAGATTCCGTTCATTTTATCAGAGGCGGAATAATGGGAGGATTCACCCAACGCAATATCAACTTCAACGAGCTCACCTTCGATGAACAGTTCGATGGCGACGCCTGGGATCCATTGGCACCAAACGGAGAATCATTCGCCCGAAACACGACTTCATGGATGGACCTTGGAGCAGGTATCGGCTGGGATATGATCAATGAACGATCGAGATGGCAAGCTGGAATATCGGCTACGCATCTTAACCGGCCCAATCAAAGTTTTTACAATACACCTGTGAAGCGTCCGGTACTCTGGCAATTTAATCTCGCTTCTGCCATTGCCATCAATGAAACATTCACGCTTGCGCCGGCCGCTGTATTTATGTTACAGGAAAAATTCACGCAGCTAAACTTCGGAGCAGAAGGACGTATTCAGATGCAGGAAGAAAAGAATAAAAAGTATGCCATCGGACTAGGTCTTCATTACCGGC
>JBIIRF010000164.1:0-5655 GCA_044341715.1 Bacteroidia bacterium
ACCGTTGATTTTCGCACGGTATGGTCCTGCTAAAAGATCTGCTGCTTTAAGAAAAATGGAGAGACGTTGTTCCCATTCCATCTCTGCCCATTCTTTGCGTGCAGCCAATGCAGCATCTATCGCCTGCTTTACATGGCTTGCGTCGCCAATGGAGTATTTTCCTAATAGATGTTTGTGGTCATGTGGTGGACGCAGGTCTCCCTTTTTCTCGGTGTGTACCGCTTTTCCGTCGATGTACATGGGTACATCAATTACTTCGCTGCGCATTTGTTTTAATGCGGCTTGCAGACTTTTCCGCTCGGGACTGCCCGGAGCATAGTTTAATACAGGTTCGTTGATAGCAACCGGTACCTGAAAGATTGAATTCGACATAAGTTTGAATATTGGAATTTCCCTTCGGGATTTCTACTGCAAAATTAGTTAAACAAAGTGGTTTGACCGGTAACATTTGTATCGTTCAGATCCACTTTAACTATTTCCTTCTCAATAGTATAGATTAAATAGCCCTCTACTTGCTTTATTCCGGTCTGTTGGAGCAGGCGGCAATATTCCTGTACCTGATGGTGGTGTTGCTTGTCTTGTTTGCCAGTTTTAAAATCAATGACGATCCCTGAATCACCTTTCAATAGCACTTTGTCGGGCCGGTGTAGCTGGTTCTTTTCATCACAAAGCTCCGTCTCGTTTTCTACTTCCCAATGCTCCACAGTCCATTTTCTTTCCTCCAGTAAATTCCAGATTTCAGCTACAGTTGTTTCAAGATCAGTTCGTAGTTTGTGAAAGGCTCTGTTTTTGTCTTTTGATAAGATGGAGTTAACAGCTCGAATGATTTCACCTGATTGATGTATAGATGAGATGCTTTCGTGTACGAGGTTTCCGAAGATAGTTTCTTCAGATGTAAATGCCAGTTGAAGAGGTGGTAGTGCTACCGATGGTGTTTCTGGTGCCGGAAGATCGTATGCCTGAAAGGGTGCAGGTTTGAATAATTCTCCATGCTCCTGTCGTTGATGTGTAGAAGTGGATGTACTGTTTTCGCCTAAAAAGAAAATTCCTTCTGCGTTGACATTTTGGTTGAGCTCTCCGGTATTTTCGATGGTGTCTGTGATGAATGCTCCTGCATCATTTTCTTTTGCTGCGGAGGGCATGTATACAAATAGTTTTTCTTCCGGACGGGTGAATGCTACGTATAATAAATTCAGGTTGTCAATGCTTGTTTCTAAAGTTTCCTGAAGATAGTCATCGCTGAAGTAGGATGATTCAAGTGCTTTGACTGTATATACCGGTAGTTTTCCAATTGAATTAAATTGCTCGTGTTTTGCATTGGCCCACATAATTCCAAATTGACTTGGGGTCAGCGACCAGTCGAGGAAGGGCATGAATACAATCGGAAACTCCAATCCTTTCGAGCGGTGAATAGTAATAATTCGAAGCGCATTGCCTCCGTCAGGTAATTCAACACTCCACTTTCGGGTATCTACATGTTCGTCCCACCATTGAATAAATCCTGCAATGCTGTTTCCGGAGCTGTTGGCGAAGTCGTCAATTAATTCGCTGAGTTTTTGAATGAACGGATCTGTTTTTGAAAGTGCTCCTGCGTCAAGTAAATAGAGGAATACAAATTGGAGCGGCAGGGGTGAGAGAATTTCCTTTTTATTGAGGATGTTCAGATAGGACCATGATTGCCTGTTCTTGATGAGTTGATCTTTTCGGTAAGGGATATCCGTTAGTACCTGTCCGGCATCAATGAACTGATTGATTTCTGCATGTAAAAGGGCCAGATCTGGATTTAGTAGTAAACGGAAGCAGTTGAGTATAAACCTGACCTGTGACTGATTGGCTATCAAAAGTGAGTTGGAGGAAATGAATGGATATTTACCTTCTTTGAATAAGTGATCCGCTATTTCATTTTCATGCCCATTCGTACGTACGAGAATTACTATATCTCCCGGTTGATAGCCAAGTTCCAGCTGTCTGGCAATCTCTATTGACATTTGCTTTAATGCCTTTTGTTTCCAATGTTGCTTTTCTTCTTCCGGTATTGTTTCGTCTTTTTTCTTGTCGGAGTCAAAACTTCTGATTTCAACATAGCCACCTTCGGCTCCCGAACTTTTATGTTTTTGAAATACCTGTGCGGTATCGTATGCTTTAAAGAGAGGATGGTTGGGGATGAGACATTTTTCGGCTGCAAGAGTAGCTGCTGCAGGAAAAAAAGTATTGTTGAAGTGTACGATGTTTATTTTGCTTCGCCAGTTGGTGTCGAGAATCTCTTCGGTAGGTTTGAATCCTGTATGCGATAAGTCTTTCCTTACACCATCAACGATGAGCTGCATATTTCCACCGCGCCACCGGTAAATACTTTGTTTGGCATCTCCGACAATATATACATCGTTTCCGTTACCGAGCGAGTTCAATACAAGTGGTTTCAGGATGTTCCATTGCTCAGTGGCGGTGTCTTGAAATTCATCAATAAAGAGATGCAGGAATGTATTTCCTGATTTTTCATAGATGAATGGGGCATCTTGTTCTTGTACTGCTTTGCTCAGCATTCTGGTGGTGTCGGAGAGATGGAAAAGCTGATGCAGCTCTCTGTATTCCTTGAGCTTGGTGTCGAGTGCGCCTGTAATTCCGGACTGATATACCAGCTTGAGTGCTTCTATAACGGTAGTGTATATCCGTTCTTCCTCCTGGTAGTATTGAACAGCTTCTACTAAAAGTGGGTGAAGTGTGTTTTCAACTAAATGGATGAGGGCGCTGTTTTTTTGTTCCTGTTTACTCAGGAATCCCATGGGGTCATCCAGCGCTTTTGTGGTGTAAGAGTTGATTTTTTGATACTCTTTGGTTCCGCTTTTATGATGTGCTATTTTTTGCAGATAGCCTGCCGGACCACTTTTTTTCTGGTAGAAAGAGTTGACATCTACAGAGTGCTCGCCCATCGCCTGGAGAGCAGTTTTTCCGATAGAACGCATTCTACCTTCAACTGTAGATTTTTTATTGATCATCCAATTGATGAGTTCAAGTAACTGGTCGGTGTTGGCATTCCCGGCATAATCTCTGGCTTCATCCGAACTGAGCAACTGCCGGGTCATCTTCTCCAGCTCTCCGGATATGTTCCAGCTTTTCCCGTTTTCTATGCGATTCAGAAGGAGTTCTTCCAGCCATCGGGTAATGAATTCATTCTTTCCTGCTTCATCCAGCAATGCGGAGGTGATGTTTCTGCAGATTGCTTCGGTATCTAGTTCGATTTCATACCTGATGGGTAGCATGAGCTCCCTTGCAAGTATGCGTGCTAGTGATTGAAAGTAGCTGTCGATGGTGGATACACTGAAGGAGGAGTAGTCGTGTAGTATTTTGGATAAGACAAGTAAGGCATTTTGCCGGATTTCCTCTTCGCTAAGTCGGGGAATTTGATGCTGAAGCAATGCAAGATACCTTGAGTCTGCTCCATGTGCAAGAGTATCTAATTCGCGAATGATCCGCGTCTTAAGTTCTTCTGTTGCTTTGTTTGTAAAAGTGATGGCTAGTATTCTTCTGAAAAGCCATGGTCGTTCAATTACCTTGATCAGAAAACGGCTTACAAGCGTAAAGGTCTTCCCGGACCCTGCCGATGATTTGTAAATGATGAGTCCCATTATGCCAAAATAAAACAGGTTTGCCACATAGACAAACCTGTTTTATAGACTTATTGTAAACGAGGGCGTTAGCGCACAGTGAACCCTGACATTTTATAAGCAAATCCAATTCCGAATACCTGGCGGAATTGCGTTCTTGGTGCGGTTTTTTGTGTGCCGTCAGAGCGCAATACGGGTGTTTTTGTTCCGTTATTGTCTTTGAAAATGGAAATCTTCGTGTTGTCATCATAAATCAACTGCGTTCCAATAGATGCAGTGATGTATTTGTTGACTTTGACAGCAAGAAGTACTTCCCAGTTTACATCGATGTTTTGTGGATCTTCCTGGTAATTGCTGAACAAATCAAGCTTCGTCATGAAGTTTACATCTTTAAGAATGTCTTTTTGGAAACGTGTATTCACGTAAGCTCCTAATTCCATTCTCAATTTATCTCCAGGTTCAACTCCGAAGGCTCCCGCATTTGAAAGTGAATCATCATTTACGATAATCGCCCTGCCCGTTAATGGAGAAAGGAAGAAAGTGAAATAGTCTTTCGGCTTGTAATCGATACCAAGTGCTAACAAGGTAAAGGCCGGAGCTGCAAACTTGGAGATATATCGACTGGAGTCTGTTCGCGGATAATTGAATCCTTCAGTGAATTGCGAACGGAAGTTGAATAAAACTGTGTAATAGAATTTTGCTTTGTAAGCATCAAATCCAAGCTTTGAGTTTATTTCAAACCTGTCATCGTTTTTCCGGAGTTTCTCTTCGCCTTGTTTTACGATTCCATAACCCATGTCGATCGCATTGTCCCAGGCTAGCTTTCCTTTTTTATAATTAGCAAAAAGATTCGCCATTCCGTTTAATGCAATGGAGTTTTGTCCTCCGCCAGCCCAGTTCGATAAGCTCACCTGATTGAAGGTGACGGCGAATAATCCTCCTGTTCTCCAAATGGTATCATTCTGTGATTTTCCTTCCAGAAAGAAGCCCAGGGTGACAAGCACCAATAGTGTAATTTTCTTTTTCATACTTTAATTTATTTCTTGAGTAAATCTCTGATTTCTGTTAATAAGGTTTCTTCCTTGCTTGGTGCAGGAGGAGGAGCTGGAGCTGCTGCTTCTTTCGCTTTCATTTTGTTCATGGCTTTTACTACCAGGAACATTGCAAATGCAACAGCTGTAAAATCAATAATCGTTGTGATGAATTCACCATATTTAAGATATACTTCAGGAATTTCTTTAGTAGTTACATTGCCAGCCGCATCCACAATTGCCTTGCTGCCATCCTGAATTTTCAACTTCATTTCAGAGAAATCCTGATTGCCAATGAGTGTTCCAATTACCGGCATAATGATTCCATCAACAAATGATGATGTAACTTTTCCGAATGCTCCTCCAACAACAATACCCACTGCGAAATCTATAAGGTTGCCGCGCATCGCGAAATCCTTAAATTCTTTGATAAATCCCATAATCGTTAGTTTTTTAGGTTTAATGGCAAAAATAGATAAAACTTATTTACTGAAAACAAAAAAGCCACCCTAATAAGAGTGGCTTTGTATTGTAGATTATTTAGTATTTTATCTGCCTTCTGCGGTGCTGGGTACAATTGGTGGATTTACGGAGAGTTGTTCTGGTTTGAGTCGGATTGCAATTACCGGTACCCAAACTGAGTGTGCTGTGCTGTTGGAAAGAGCCAGGCGATAATAGGCAACTCCAATAATTGGATCTTTGTCGATGAGTGCGTATGCTTTCAGGCCTTCTGATTTGCCTGCTGCCTTGGTCCGCCCGATTTCGATGTAGTTTTTCGTGTCTCCACTGCGCTCTATAATGTATTGGTCAGTGCCATTTTCCTTGGCAGTATGCCAGTTGAGCATGACCTGTTTACCTTGAAGTTCTGCTGAAAAGCTTAAGAGTTGCATTGGTGCATTGTTTGATTTCCCTGTTTTGCGAACAATCAGGTTGTCGAAGACAGGAGTCGGTTTACCGTTCGCATTAATCCCTTCACCGATAGTAATTGATTCGTTTTTGCCCCAATTGATTCGTGATTG
>JBIIRF010000421.1:0-5631 GCA_044341715.1 Bacteroidia bacterium
ATTTGAAGATGAAAGAGCAGCTGAAGGCTGAGTAACGAATAAATCATTTGTCATTGAACAGCCGTTGTTATCTGTAACTGTAACAGTATAATTGCCGGCCGGTAAGCTATTTAAATCTTCTGTTGTAGCTCCTGTACTCCAAATATATGAATAGGGAGGTGTACCTGCAGAAGCAGTAACATTAATACTGCCATTTGTTCCGCCAAAGCAGAGGATGTTCACAGCTGAGCTGGTAACGTTTAATGCACCTGCTGGTTGTGAAATGGTTCTGCTCAATTGTGCAGTACATCCTTGTGCATCTGTAACGATTACTGTATAGGTGTTTGCTGATAGATTTGTGATATCCTGGGTGCTTGAACCATTGTTCCATAAGTAACTATATGGTGTAGTTCCACCACTCACTGACAAGTCAATACTACCAATAGAATTTCCTGTACAGTTGATATCCGTATTTGTTGCGGAGAGTTGAAGTGCAGCAGCTGGTTGTTGAATAGAGCTGCTTGCAGAAACAGTACAACCATTCGCATCGGTTACGGTTACGGTATAAGTTCCAATTGACAGTGAAGAAATCGCTTGTGTTGTAAATCCGGTGCTCCATATGTAATTGTAAGGACTTGTTCCACCGGCGGGATTTACTGCGAGGCTTCCAGAGTTATTTCCGTAACAACTCACATCGTTTTTATTCAAAGTTGCTGATAACGCAGCTGCCGGTTGATTCACAACTGTAGTTCTTACAATTGAACATCCATTCGCATCTGTAACTGTTACGGTATATGTACCTGCATTTATACTGTTAAGCGATGATGCAGAACTTCCGTTGCTCCATGAATAAGAAAAGGGTGTAGTTCCGCCGCTAATATTAGTGCTGATTGCTCCTGAGTTTTGGCTGTTACATGCAGCAGCTGTTGCTGAAAGACTTCCCGAAAGAGGAGCTGCAGGTTGAGTTAAAGTATACGACTGTGAACTTGTACATCCATAAGCATCAGTTGCAGTTACAGTGTATGTTCCACTTGCAAGACTTGATAATGTTGGACTCGAGTTACCGTTGTTCCATAAATACGAATATGGAGAGGTCCCGCCCGTAGCAGAAGCAATAATTGAACCTGTTGGAATATCGAAACAGATAATATTCGTGCTATTCCCGCTAAGTGATAGTGGAGCTGTCGGTTGCAGAATGGTAATAGTAGTTCCCGCCGAGCATCCGTTCACATCTGTTACCGTAACTGTATAAACTCCTGCAGGAATTGTATTTATAGATGCTGTTGTAGCACCAGTATTCCATGAATATGTATAAGGCGAAGTACCTCCAGAGGCTATTGAAGTAGCCACACCGGTTGAGTTTCCATAACAACGTACATCATTTTTTGTAGAGCTTATGGATACGGCAGCAGCCGGTTGAGAAACTGTTATGTTTTTTACACTTTGGCAGTTTCTTGCATCCGTTATTGTCACTGTATAAGTTCCCGAGGATAAATTGCTAAGGTTTTGAGTAGTTGCACCAGTATTCCAGTTATAGGAGTAGGGAGTAGTACCACCTGATGGAGTTACAGAAATTGTTCCGGTTGAGTTTCCAAAGCACAATGCTGAAGTTGATGACATTGTTGCATTAAGCGCTGCGGAAGGTTGTGTAACCTGAATTGAAGTTATAGATGAAACACAGTTGTTAACATCTGTAACGGTTACTGTATAGGTGCCGGCAGTTAATCCACTTAGATTTTGTGTAGAAGCTCCATTACTCCAGTTATAACTATAGGGCGTTGTGCCTCCGGAAACTGTGAGTGAAATGGAGCCACTATTTCCGCCAAAGCAAGCTACTGAAGATGCTGAAGCACTTGAAGAAAGGGCCGCTGATGGTTGTGTTACAATAGCGCTGGTAAGTGATGTACAGCCGCGCTGATCAGTAATTGTTGCTGTATAAGTTCCAGCCGCAAGACCTGATAAATTCTGTGATGTGGACCCATTACTCCAGGCAATAGAGTATGGAGTTGTTCCGCCGGATGCGTTTAATGTAATACTTCCAGTGGATTGTCCAAAACAATTTACCGCAGTTGCAGACGATGATGCTGTTAAAGCAGCTAATGGTTGACTTACTGTACCGCTTTGTGCGATGGTACAGCCTCGGCTATCCGTAACAGTTACAGAGTATGTACCTGCATTCAGATTGGAAATACCTGAAGTTGTTGCTCCGGTATTCCATGAATAAGTATACGGTGCTGTTCCTCCAGCTACTGAAGTAGATAATGCACCAGTTGATTGTCCAAAGCAATTAACCTGAGTTGCGTTTATTGATAAACTTAGTGCAGCTGCTGGTTGAGTTACGCTTGCCGATGTTACAGCTGTACAGCCATTTTGATCGGTTACTGTAACGGAATATGTTCCTGCAATAACATTGGATAATGCGTTAGATGTCGCACCTGTATTCCAGGAGTAGGTGTATGGTGATACTCCTCCGCTTACAGATGTTGTTACGCCACCAGAATTTTGTCCGAAGCAATTTGCTTGTGAAGCACTGGCAGACAGAGTAACAGCATAAGAATTAGAGAGTGTTGTAGTATTCGTTTTAGTACATCCGTTTCCATCCGTTACAGTAACTGTATATGTACCTGCCGGAACTGAGTTTAGATCTTGTGTAGTCGCACCATTGCTCCAGGAATATGAATATGGTGAATTTCCTCCGCTTACAGAGACATCAATCGCTCCATTTGATCGGTTGGCACATGATGGTTGAGTGGCAGAAGAGCTGATGGTCATTCCTGATGGTTCTGTCAGCGTAACATTTTGTGTAGCTGTGCATCCGGAAGAAGGATCAGTAACAGTAACGGAATATGTGCCTGCCGTTAAACCAGTAATTGAAGATGTTGTTCCACCATTACTCCATGCATAATTATATGTTGAGGAAACTACCGGTGTGGCGGTTGCAGTACCGGTTGTTGCACCATTACAAGAGATGTTTGTTCCTGCGATGTTGAAGTAGGGACTTGGGACATAAATATTGAAGGAGAATGTCTGTATACCATTGTTAGGACAAGCATTGTCACGTACAGTTACAGTAAACGTGTTCGGAAGTAATCCGATATTAGCATTGGTTGGTGTCCAGCAGAAAGTTAATGTGGGACGACTACCACCGCTGATTGTATAGGTTGCACCAGCAATCCCGTTATTGGTAGTAAGCGTTACATTTTGAGTAGCGTCTGCATCAACAGAGTTTACTGTAAAGCAAACCTGTTGACCCGGGCAAACCGTTACAGAATAGTTTCCTGTTCCGTTGATTCCGCTTGCTGTTGGAAGTGTATTAGTACAAGTTTGAGTATAAACCTGCATGTCGCGGATAATAGAACCAATCAATTGGCCGTTTCTGTATTCACGAACGAGAATAGCCATTACTCCAATTTGTAATTGACTTGGCGTAAAGTTTAAATCTCCGGTACTTGTGTTAATACCAAATGGAGTAGAGGATGCAATGGGAGAGTTAACGCTCGCAGGTGCAATAAAGGAAACATTTGACGACGAGGATGTCTTGGGTGTAATTAGGCTATAGACAAGTGAATCACCATCCGGATCAAGAACTCCGTGGTTGTAATTGAAATTTTGGCCTACACAAACGAATGCAATTGGAATATTGGAGAAAGTAGGTGAACTGTTGCATGGAGCCAAAACATTGTTCAGTTTAGCTTCTACATATAGATTAGACGTACTTCCACAAGGATTGGAAATAGTAGAGATTGTACAGTTTCGACAACAAACAGAATAGCTGAAAACCCAATCTGTTTGAGCGGAAGGTAAGGTCAAGGTTGCTCTATAAGTCCATTTTCTAATACCGGTAGAAGAACCTCCTCCACAAGTAGACGAAGAACCCGAGCAGGGCACCGTGATTTCTACACCATTGGTGCCTGTAACTTTCGAGGCTGTAACGTTAAAGTTGCTGCTTCCATTATTGCTTCTGCAATTTACAGTAATGGAGCTTGGTTCATTAACACCATCACAATCGCGATAAAAAGTCACTTCAATTTCATACACCAGTCCTCCCAGACATCGGTACTTAATATCTGATCCTGCTGCGTGCGTAGCATAAGTTCTGTTTTCCAGTCCGGTTATCAATAGGATAATGGATAGAAGCAGCGTGAATTTTAAAATTCGATTTCTCATTGGGCTTTGGTATCTGAATTCCACGATTTGGTTTTGGCCTATTTAGCTTATCCTTTATTCGTGAAATGCCCGAAAACGTTACAAAAACTGGGTTTAATCTTCAATTTAAAACGAGGAGGTAACTTTTTTTGAACTTCATCGTAACAGTTAGATATACAAAAAAAGAAAGGCCTGAATTTCTTCAGACCTTCCAGTTTCGGCTTTTGTTTTATTGGGGGATTGCCAATATGTAATTATAGTTCAAATTATATTGAGGCGGAATTTGAACCAACTTGCACAAAGAAGTGCAAATTTTTCTTTGTTGGGTACTCTGATTCTGGAGTTGCGAATAGATTGAGCAGGAAGGTTCTTGATTTTCCGAAGTAAGGCCTGATAATAGATGTATGCAACATAAACGCCGAATCGTGCTTCGGTAGGGAGTTGTTTAATACCCTCCAATGCTTCTTTAAAGTCAGCTTCAATTTCTTTTTCAATTTCTTCTTTCATATGATCATTGAAAAAATTGAAGTCGACACCAGGGAAGTAAACCCGACCACGCTCATTAAAGTCACTTTTCATATCGCGGAGGAAGTTGACTTTTTGAAAAGCTGCTCCCAGTTTTTTGGCAGGTTGTTTTAGACGTTCATATTCAGCCTGATCACCGTTACAGAACACCTTTAAGCACATCAAGCCAACTACTTCAGCCGAACCATAGATATACTCATTATAACCATTTGCATTGTAATGATGATTGTGCAGGTCCATTTCCATTGAGTGAAGAAATGCTTCGATCAGATCTCTTTGGATGTTGTATTTATGAACGACAAGTTGAAAACTTTGAAGCACCGGATTTGTACTGATTTTTTCGTCGATTGCTTCCCAGGTTTGCTCTTTAAAACGATTCAGTAATCTTTCCTTATCATAGTCATGAAAGGTGTCAACAATTTCATCTGCCAGACGAACATATCCATAGATAGCATAAATTGGATCATGTAGATTCTGATGCAATGTTTTAATCCCCATTGTAAATGAGGTGCTATAGTTCCAGGTGATTCTTTTGCTCAGCTGGATGCAGACTTTGTTATAAAGCTCCATCTTCTTTCAGAATTCTTTCGGTGGCTAGTCTTGAACTGATTACTACGATTGGAAGCCCTGTTCCAGGTACTGTACTCGCCCCGACATAATATAAGTTGTTAAACTCTTCGTCTTTATTCGAGGGACGAAATCCTCCGACTTGATTTAATCCATGTGCTAAACCAAGTCCACTACCTTTGTAAAGGTTGAATTTATCCTGCCAATCTACGGGTGTCAGGATGGTTTTGGTAATTGTATTATTTTTTATGTCGTAACCGATACGTTGTCCCATGTCTTCTATGATATTATCAGCCAACTCTTCTGCATCCGACCAATCCGGCTTAAACCGGAGATCGGGCACAGGGCAGAGGATGAACAGACTATCACACCCCTCAGGAGCACTGTTGGCGTTTGATCGAGACCTTACATTTA
>JBIIRF010000165.1:0-5564 GCA_044341715.1 Bacteroidia bacterium
AACCATGTCAACTACAGAAACTTCCATGGTCACGTTCATACCACCTTTCAAGTCAAGACCGAGATTTAACTCGCGCTCTTTACATTGACGGTAAGTGTAATTGATTACACCGAGGTTGTACACGCCTTTCGGACCGATTGAATCGAGATAAGCTTTCTCTTTCAGGAGATCGCCTTTACCAAACTCTTTGGCATCACCCTCAACACTCCGGGTTACCAGAGTAAATGATAGCTGATAGAGGCAAACCAGCCCCAGAATGATAGCAAACAGCTTTATCGCACCTTTACTTTGCATTGATATAACGTATTAATTTATAGAGGACGGCAAATATAGGAGATGGCGGGATACGAAACAATTTATAGAAAGGTTAATAAGGGGAGACGGGATCTAGTGCTATGAGCTGATTTACAGTGAAATACCTTTTAATGACCTATTATTTAATGCGGAAACAGGCTAAAACGTATCGGGAAGCTGGAAATCAACGTCAGGGATGGAGGAACTTAGCGCTCCAATCCGGTTTCTGTCAGTTGCTTTGGCTCTGCTCCAAAACCCTGAAAAAACTACCTTCGTGGCGTGCTGAAACGAATAATTATCAGTGTTACTTCCGATCTGGTTACCGATCAGCGGGTGCATCGGGCGGCAGCTACCCTGAAGGAGGCTGGATTCCGGGTGCTGGTGATCGGGCGTCGATTGCCGGATTCCAGAGAACTTCCGGGTAAAAAATACCGGTGTCGTCGTTTCCGTTTGTGGTTTAACAGGGGGCCGTTGTTTTATGCAAATTTCAACATCCGACTTTTTTTCACGTTGATGTTTGAGTCATTCGATCTGCTGTTGGGTAATGACCTTGATTCTCTTCCGGCCAATTATCTGGCTTCAAAACTGAAGGGGCGTCCGCTGGTGTATGATAGTCATGAATATTTCACCGAAGTTCCGGAGTTGGTTCATCGTCCGAAGGTGCAACGCTTCTGGAAGAAAATCGAGTCGATGATTGTGCCGAAGTTACAGTATGCATATACCGTGAATGAGAGCATTGCAGAACTTTTTCGTAAGGAATATGATGTTGACTTTAAAAGTATCCGCAACGTTCCTGAACCTCATCGTTTACCTCTTCGTGATAAAGGTATTCTGCGTCGCGAATTGGGTTTGCCTGCTGAAAAACATATCGTGATTCTTCAAGGCGCAGGGATCAATATTCAACGCGGTGCTGAGGAGGCGGTGATGGCCATGCAATACATGGAAAATACATTACTGCTGATTGTTGGCGGTGGAGATGTGATTCCTCAATTGAAAAGCATGGTGAAGGAAAATGGATTGTTGGATAAAGTTCGTTTCGAAGGGAAGAAGAATCCGAATGAACTGGTGCTGTTTACTCATAGCGCTGATCTGGGATTAAGTCTGGATAAGGATACCAACCTGAATTATCGTTTCAGTCTTCCAAACAAGCTCTTCGATTATATTCAGGCAGGCATCCCGGTGCTGGCTTCCGATCTTCCGGAAATAAAAAGAATTGTGGAGCGTTATGAAATCGGTAGAATTTGTCCCGACCACGACCCTGTCTCTCTCGCAAAACTCATGAAGGAAATGCTGGAGGATGAACAACAATGTGATCACTGGAAAAAACAGTTGCCGATCGCTGCAGAAGAACTGAACTGGGATAAAGAGAAGAAAAAATTCATTGAAATTTTCCGCAACATTGAATACTGATCAGCTTCATATTGTATCTTTTGATGTACCCTTCCCGGATAATTACGGTGGGGTGATTGATGTATTTCAGAAGATCCGTCAGTTGCATGCGCTCGGTGTGGCGATAAACTTACATTGCTTTCAGTATGGTCGTAAAGAAAGTGCGGAATTAAAAAAATATTGCCGCGAAGTTTATTATTACGAGCGTCGTCTTTCGAAAATAAAACTATTGCAGCCATCACCGTTCATTGTCAATACACGCGAGAACGATGTTTTACTTCAACGTCTTTTAAGTGATGATGTTCCGGTATTGCTGGAAGGTTTACATTGTTGCAATTATCTTCCGCAGCTGAGTAAACATAAAAAGACGGTGGTTCGTTGTCATAATATCGAACACGATTATTATCGTCAGCTGGCTGATGCTGAGAAGAATGCTTTCAAGCGTTTGTATTTCCGAACAGAAGCTTCAAAGCTGGAGAAATTCGAAGCGGCCGTTTTTCCGGGAAGTAATCTGGCGGCGATTTCTGTCAATGATCAGCAGTATTTCTCTACACGTTATGGCAACAGTACACTCGTCCCTGCTTTCCATCGTTTCGATAAATGTCAATCGCTGAATGGAACCGGCAACTACTTTCTCTATCATGGAAATCTGAGCGTGGCTGAAAATTTTAAAGCTGCAGCATGGCTGGCGATGGAGGTTGCTCCGAAGCTGAATGGTGAGCTGATTATTGCGGGTAAACATCCCGGGACCGACCTCCGGAAAATTCTTCAGCACGAACCCAACATACGGTTAGTCGCTAATCCATCGGCATCAGAAATGCAACAGTTGATTCGTGAAGCGCAAGTGCACTTATTGCCATCTTTTCAATCGACAGGTATAAAACTAAAATTACTGGAAGCGCTCTTCAGTGGAAGGCATGTGCTTGCGAATAAAATGATGGTTCAGGAGGAAAAACTGAAATCACTTTGTCATCTGGAGGAGACAGCAGATTCTTTTGCAGCGAAAGCAAACGAATTATTATTTGTACCATTCACTTCGACTGCGCTTGCAGAACGAGAGGAGGTATTGCATCGTGATTTCTCGAATCGAAAATCGGCTGAAAAACTACTGCATCTTTTTCAGACTTCCTGAAAACCGACCGACCCTTCTACAGGCTGTAATCTCCCCTGCTCTACTTTCTCTACGCGTGAAGGAAACTTCTCCATCAAGGAATAGTTATGCGTGACCATCACTACAGCTCTTTCATTTCTGCTCACTTCAAATAGCAGGTTCATAATTTCATTGCTGGTTTCCGGATCAAGGTTACCGGTTGGTTCATCGGCGAGTATTAAATCGGGATCGTTCAATAAAGCACGAGCAATGGCCAGGCGTTGTTGTTCTCCACCTGAAAGTTCGTGTGGCATTTTAAATCCTTTGGTGGATAATCCTACCTTGCTCAAAACCTCGCTTACCCGTTCTTCCATTTTGGTTTTGTCGGTCCAGCCGGTGGCTTTCAGGTAAAACATCAGGTTCTCTTTTGCCGGACGATCTGTCAGCAGTTGAAAATCCTGAAAAATGATGCCTAGTTTACGACGCAGCTTCGGAATATCTGAATTGCGCAAATTGCCCAAATCAAATCCGGCAACTGAACCTTCTCCCTGACGCATCGGGAGATCTCCATACAGCAATCGCATGATACTGCTTTTCCCGCTTCCGGTTTTACCGATGAGATATAAAAATTCACCGCGCATCACCTTTAACGTCACATCGTTCAACACGAGATTTTTGTTATGGAAGATGCTTACATTTTTCAGGTCGATGATTGTATCAGACATGCGGAATTGGTTTTGTTTCTTAGAGATTCAACGGCTGATCAGAGCTCCAGCGTATGTACCTTCCCAAATGGAATCTCCCGAAGGAAGTTCATAATCTGCTGCTCATAATTTTCGAGGCCGGCTTTCACCAATGCTTTCTCCGGTCGATCAAGCCGGAAGTATGCGAGCAGGGTAAACTCAGCGTCCCGTAGTTGAACATAATCGGGAATTTTTGCTTTCCCCTGGATTTTAAGCAGATGATAGGTGGCCATTCAGCAGTACAAACTTACACTGAAAAACAGGTTAAATGGTGGAATGTTTTCGGAAAATCAGGCTATTTATCCACGGATGGATTTTAATGAAAAAAAGAAAGGCCACCGGTGAGGCAGCCTTTCCAATCAGGATATCTGAAATTAGTTTTTGCTCTTTTTCGCACTCAAACCAACCGGACTACCCACACGTGCCATCGCACAACGGAAGCCCAACCAGTCGGTCGCTTGTTTCTGATCGAGGAAGCGACGTGCACCCGGAGTCATGTAGTACACACGATCTTTCCATGATCCACCTTTAATTACGCGGGCATCATCATTGATCAACGATGTGTTCTCGTAGTTATAAGTTGCATATTCTGCTTCATCACCATCGATATAGTTGATGTTATTTGCTTTCTGGTAGTTACGACGTGTTGCAGCTTCCTGCTCGGTCACTTCGCGCAATTGTACGCGACCCAGAGAATCTTTTTCAGCGATCGCTCCTTCTTCGTCAGTTACCTGTGTTTGATAAACGTTACCGCGGAATGAACGGAAATCAGTTTTATCTTCGTGAGAGAGTGGACGATATACATCCATTACCCACTCAGCTACGTTGCCTGCCATGTTGTAGATACCGTAATCATTCGGTACATAGGAATAAACAGGAGTTGTGATATCACCATTATCATTCAAACGACCGGAAACCCCCATGTTATCACCTCGTCCGCGTTTGAAGTTGGCCAGCATTTCGCCCTGCCATTTATCTTCTGCATTACGAACTCCGTGACCATTCCATGGATATAATTTACGCTCGTTTACGTTTTCATATACGGTGTTACCGATCAACGATAAAGCGGCGAATTCCCATTCCGCTTCGGTTGGGAGGCGGTAACGTGGAAGAAGGATACCATCTTCCATACGCACTTTACGTGTATCAACGTTCGGGTTGAGATCTACCAATGGGCTTTTCACCAAACCTTCGTATTGACCGGCCAGATAGGCATCAGTATTGAAGTTATCTTCATTTACCTGTGCAGGATTCACCCGAAGGATACCTTCACGGATAAGGATTTGTTCGTTCACACGATCAGTACGCCATGCGCAATAGTCATTACACTGCAGCCAGTTTACACCAACAACAGGATAATCCTGATAAGCAGGGTGACGGAGGTAAAGCTCCACGTAAGGCTCATTGAAAGCCAAACGATCACGCCATACTAATGTATCAGGCAATGCTTTACGCTGAACTTCCGGATAATCGGTAGCAAATACACGACCCAGCCAGTAGAGATACTCCAGCCAGAAGGTATTCGACACCTCTGTCTCATCCAGATAATAGGACGAAACTGTCACACGACGGGGAATATTATCCCAATCCTGGATTACATCCTGTTCTGTGCGACCCATCACGAAGGTACCACCTTCTATAAGTACGAGTCCGGGACCGGTTTCCTGTTCGAGGTAAGGGACAACTTCAAAACCGCCGTTCCTTTCATCGTTCATGTTCCAGCCGGTGGCTCCCGATTTAGGGTAGTTGTTACAGGCGGCTGTAAAAACCATCATTCCCACTGCGAGGACGGGAAGGAAATGATTTTTAATCTTCATGTTTCTTGTGTATTTGGGATGACAAATATGCGAAATAACTAAAAACTAGGGCAGCTTATTGCACGGAAACGTTTCTTTTTAGGTCTGCACTCGAATTGCAAACCCACGCTGATCTCGTGCGATCCGCCGGTGGCATTACTTAAGGCTGAGACAGTTACGTCATAACTATACCCGAATTTAAAGATTCCTCTTTGCAATCCGATTAAGGCGATAAAGCTATCGCTTGACATA
>JBIIRF010000007.1:0-16762 GCA_044341715.1 Bacteroidia bacterium
GTCACTGTTATGTGGACGCCCTTTTATTTTTAGGTAAATTGAATGAACGATGGAGCTGTTTTTATCTGCTCTGCAGTCCAGAGATGTTAAGAAAGGATATTGCAGTAGTTTGAGAAATGGTGTTCTAAGTGCAAACGATAAACTACAGTTTTCACTGAACCCAGCCAGATATCTCCTATTCAGCAGTCAATTCTCGTTGTAAGAATCCGGTTCTTGTTTCTTTGGCATCGTTAGAACTTTAGCAAAGAAATAGATGGTTACGGCAGTGATGATGCCTTCAGCACCAATCATCATCATTAATGCGTCGTTGTTCATACGGTTTTCCTCCCTTCTTTTAAACGTTTTTTATAGGCAACATATACCAGATAACTTACACCAACGAAGATGCCGATAAGTAACAGGCGACTTCCATTCAGATAATTCATCTGCGTAGTTAATTCAGCAATTTCGGTAGCGTTACTACTCGCTGCGATTTTTGCTTTGATGTCTGCATTCGTAATCTTTGACCAGATGTCAGGAAGTGAAGCGATAAATACACAACCTAACATTAGCGGAGTAACGAATTGAATTATGAATCGGAATACTTTGGGTACCTTGATATCGGCACCCATGTTGATTTCCTTCCATCCTTTATCCATTCCAAAAACCCAGGCAAATAAAATGATCTCTGCCAATGCGAATACAACTAGTGATACAGTTCCGGCCCAATAATCATATTCATCAAATACACCTTGATTAAAGAATAACACAGTTGGTAATCCTAAAATAAGAATAGCTAATCCGAAAGCCCATGCAGAGCGTTCTCTTTTCCATCCAAACTCATCCATAAGGAATCCCATGCAAGGTGTACCCATGGCCAGCGATGAAGTTATTCCGGCGAAGAACAATAGTCCAAACCATGCTACTCCGGCTCCAGCTGCAAGCACATCTCCCCATTGCTGGAAGAGATAAGGCAAGGTGCGGAAACCTAAGCCAAGACCGCCTGATTGAGTCAGCTCTACCACTTTGTCGATGCCGAGGTATCCAATAGCGATTGGAATCAGAATAGAACTACCGAGCACTACTTCAACAAATTCGTTCATCCATCCCGCACTCATTGAATTTAATGCGATATCATCTTTTGATTTCACATAGGATGCATAACATTGAATGGAGCCCATTCCCACTGAAAGTGTAAAGAAGATTTGTCCGGCAGCAGCTAACCATACTTTTGGTGACCATATTGAATCGTAGTTAGGCGTCCATAGGAAGTTCAATCCAACCGTTCCATCAAACAGTGCTCCTTCTTCCCCTGCCTTAAGTGTTACACCTTTAATTGCAAGTAGAATACCAAATAGGATTAATAACGGCATTCCGATTTTCGCAACCTTTTCTACTCCGCCACTTAATCCTTTTGAAAGAATCCATGTATTCAAAACGAGACAGAAAATCCAAAACAGAATTGTTTCAAGTCCACCATCATGAAGGGTAATATAATTATCAAAGAATCCTGCGATTTGATTAGCAGATTGTCCCGAGAACGAACCACTGACCGAATGCCATATATAGGCTAATGTCCATGATTCCAGGTAGCAATAATAAGCAGCTACAGCAAGATTGGTGAAAATTCCAAATACACCGATGTATTTCCAGAAGACCCTTTTAGGATCCATGGAATCAAGTATAAATGGTGTACTATGGTGACCATGTCGACCACCAAAACGTCCCATCGACCATTCGATGAATAGCAATGGAATTCCCATCACCAGAAAACATACGAGGTAGGGGATGATAAATGCGCCACCTCCGTTTTGGATGGCCTGTACCGGAAACCGCAGGAAATTCCCGAGTCCGACCGCATTTCCGGCCATTGCCAGAATGAGTCCGACGCGTGAGCCCCAGCTTTCTTTATTGCTCATAATTTAGATTTGCAGGTTTGTTCAAACATAGTAATTTTTCAGCAATTGCCAAATTCAGGAGCTATAAGTGAGATTTATCCAATTCAAATGAAAATCTTTACTTTGCACTCTTATGGAAACACTCATTCTTCTCGTTTTTGTCCTCGGATACCTGGCCATCGTGCTCGAACATCCCTTGAAAATCAATAAATCCGCATCGGCACTGCTGACAGGTGTGCTGGTTTGGGCGATCTGGATTATGATGCAGAGTGGAGAAAAAGAACTGGTCACAGAGGCCCTGGATCACCACCTCGGATCTACTGCCGGTATCCTTTTTTTCCTGATGGCAGCTATGACCATTGTAGAGTTGATCGATGCACATGATGGTTTTACCATTATTACTTCGGCTATCCGCACCCGTAAGAAATCAACGTTGTTGTGGATCGTCAGCTTCCTGGCGTTTTTCTTATCTGCTGTATTGGACAATCTGACAACAACCATAGTAATGGTCTCCCTTTCGCGTAAATTGTTGAAGGAGCAAGAAGATAAAATGTTGTTTGCCGGAATGATTGTGATTGCTGCCAATGCCGGTGGTGCCTGGTCGCCGATTGGAGATGTAACAACAACCATGTTATGGATAGGCGGACAAATATCTTCTGCAGCTATCATCTCCGGCGTATTTCTTCCGTCGGTAGTTTGTATGCTGATTCCTCTTTCAGTGGCTGCTTTCCGATTGAAAGGAGAAGTAGGCGTATCAGACCAACTGGTTTCCGAACATGTAAGCAGTACTACTCAACGCGAACGAAATACAGTTTTCTTTGTAGGCGTAGGAACATTGTTGTTCGTGCCGGTATTTAAATCGATTACCCATTTGCCGCCTTTTATGGGAATACTTTTTGGTTTAGGTTGTTTATGGGCTGTGGTGGAATACATTCATCGTCGTAAGGATGATCAGCAGAAAGAATACTACTCCGCTACCCGCGCATTGCAACGTATCGATACTCCAAGTATGTTGTTCTTCCTGGGAATCTTATTGGCGATTAGTGCGCTGGAAAGTACCGGAATGTTATCTCATATGGCTCAGGCGATGAATGATAGTATCGGGAATTTACCGTTGATTGTGACCGGTATCGGTTTGTTGTCGGCGATTGTAGATAATGTGCCGCTGGTGGCTGCGAGTATGGGTATGTATGATCTTACAACCTATCCGATGGATCATTTCCTCTGGGAATACATAGCCTATTGTGCCGGTACAGGTGGAAGTATTCTGATAATCGGTTCTGCTGCAGGTGTGGCGGCAATGGGCATGGAGAAAATTTCATTTATCTGGTACCTGAAAAAAATATCGCTCTATGCATTGATGGGATATCTGGGCGGAGCTGCTGTGTATTTATTTTTGAATTAGTAAACTACATTGTATCTGATTGTATTCTGTTATTTTAAAGTTAATGCACTCTAATGATAAAAAATATGTGCTTATGTAGAATTGAGTGTATTCATTAGAAATTGTAACGTTACGGATATACGATGATTTAGTTTAATGCTTTACCAATCTGATGATGTTGAATCCACTTAAAAGGTTAAAATGGTGTTTTTACTCATTCACATTCTTAGTTATATCCGGGCGGGATTTCCATTTGATTAATAAATCAATTGAATGTAGAATTTTGAAAATCAATATAATAGAAGGACATTGTTTCAAAAAATAGATAATTTGAAATTTCGGATAATTAATCCGTAATTTTGGCTCAGATGAAAACCCTGCTCACCTGGTTTTTGATTATTGGTATCGTACTGCAATCGCTTGGCAAGCTGGTTGTATGGGCAGGCTATGAACTCAACCTCAGTTATATTGCCAAGGAGCTTTGTATCGAAAAGGAAAAAAAGGACTCTTGCTGTAAAGGGAAATGTTACCTCAAAAAGGAGTTAAAGGAAACCGAATCGAAGGAAGAGAGTTCATCCGTGAAAGAGAAGTATGAAATGATGCCCGGAGATCTTGGAAGTACATTGGTACTGCAAGTTTTTTCTGAGGAAACAATAGTGAAGAATAACCTGCAGGAATTTTTTGTACTGTATGGATTTAAAGGCTCGGTTTTTCATCCACCGCTTGTAGCCTGATTTTTTAATTATTCCGGGTTGAAACAATCCGGTTAAATCCATTCTTCTTATTTCAATTTACCCTTCGGGGTAACAAATCATTTATTCTACATGAAAAAATTCATGATGGCTATGCTCTTGTTGCTGGCCGCCGTAAACGTATACAGTCAAAATAGCAATAAAAATATATTCGATTCCTGGCCGGAACTCAAAACCTTCCACGGGGTTATGTCTCAGACTTTTCATCCTGCTGAAGAAGGAAATCTCGAACCCATCAAAACCCGTGTCGCCGAGTTTAATACAAAGGCCATGGCATTGGCAGCAGCCAACATTCCGGCAGATCTAAACACGGAGAAAGTGAAGTTGGCTGTAGCAGAGTTAAAGGAGGGGGCTGCAAAAATGCAGAAGATGATCGCTGATAAAGCAAGTGACGAGGCCATCACCAAACACCTGACGTATTTGCACGATGTTTTTCACCGCATCGTTGGCTTATGTGTACATGGCGAAGGCGAAAAACACTAGTGTATGAATTATTACATCATTGGTGGAGTAGTGCTGGCAAGTGTCGGCATTCTCGTGAAGTTGTATAAAATCAACTCGCTTGTAAAAGAGTATACCCGAAAGACGAATTAGTAACTAACGTTTCAGGAAGAAAATTCCCGGGAGCTGTTTCACAGTATTCATGGTTATGAATAGGATTAGGGCATCGCGTGTTCGCTCCCGGGTTATTACAATAATTTAAATCCCAACCAAAAGCAAAACAATATCAAGTATGAAAAAACTATTAACTCTCTTTATCTGTATGGTAGCTGCAATCAGCGCCAATGCACACTATGAAATGAATATTTCCTCTGTTACCGGTGCGCCGTATTGCAAGGGGGAAAGCTTTACCTTGTCATTCACTATTCATTTTGCATTCGATCCAACCAATGTGTATCAGGTGCAAATGAGCAATGCAAGTGGAAGTTTTGCAAGTCCTGTAGTCGTGGGAACACAGGCCGGTGCAGGCGCTGCAACAATTACATGTATGATCCCGGCAAATACGCTCGCAGGTACCGGATATTTATTCCGTGTGGTGGCGTCTTCTCCGGCTGCAATTGGTGATCCTACAACTACTACTTATACTGTAGTCAATACTCCTGCCGCCTCCATAGTAACTCCTCCCGCTACAAATTTTTGCTCTGGTGATAGTGTGTATCTGCAAGCGAATGCCGGGAATAACTTTCAATACATCTGGTACCGCAATGGTGTGCAGGAACAAACAACTTCTGTTTCTTTCCGTTATGTAAAGTCAGGTGGCAATCATAGTGTGAAAGTAGTTGAACCGGTTGCGGGTTGCAATGCTACTTCTGCGAATGTTAAACTTAGTTTGAAATCGAAACCTGCAGCTACTCTTTCTCCGGCCGGTACAGATACCATTTGTAAAGGTGATTCGTTGGTGTTAAGTGCTAATACCGGAAGCGGACTTACTTACCAATGGTATAAGGGAGTAAATCCAATAGCAGGTGCGATGGGTTCTCAGTATGCAGCAAATGCAACAGGAAGTTATAAAGTTCGTGTTTCAAATACCTGGGGATGTACAAAGTTCTCGTCGTTGAAAAAAGTGGTGCGGGTTAATTGCAGTCGTGTTGCCGATGAAGAGGTAGATGTTACTGCCTGGCCAATGCCGTTTTCTTCTCATGTCTCTGTTGCATTGGATGGACTTACCGAAGATGAAATGCAGGTGGCTGTGATTGATCTCCAGGGCCGCATTGTTCATGTGCAAACTGTTGTACCAAATACAGAGTATATGATTCTTGATTTCAATACGAGTGAATGGCCTGCAGGGTTGTACCTTCTCCGTATGGCTTCTCCTTCCATCAACCAGACATTTAAACTCATAAAATCAAATTAATATGAAAGCCTTTTATTTAGCATTGATGCTGATAGTGGCTGGTTATTCTTCCAGTAATGGACAGAATATCCTTTGGTCCAATTTCAGTCATCCCGGTCAGCGCGCAACTTACGACGCATCGTTCTCGGCCAATGGTAATTTAGTTATCAGTGGGTCAGAATGCCATGAAGCACATGTGCGGATATTTGATGCGTCAAATGGAAATATTCTCTGGGACTATCAACTCGATTCGAGCTTGTATTGTGTGCAGGGAGTGAAATTCAGTGCAAGCGGTACGCAGTTTGTGGCAGCAGAAGAAACTGGTAATTTGTTGTTATTTGATTATTCAGGTCCGGTTCCATTTATTGCAGATACCATTGTGACGGGTAATGTTGCTGCACTGTCGGTTGATTTTAATGCAGCAGGAACAAACATTCTGATGGGTTGTTATAACTACTATCGTATCTATGATATCACCACCGGTTTGTTTACCGCGAATGTGAATGCGCATTCAGGGTTGATTTGGTCAGCAGCGTATAGTCATTCCGGTCAGTCAATTCTTACTGGTGCAACTGATAACAGAGCACGGATCCACGATTTGAACGGGAACATGCTTCAAACATTTACAGGTCATCTCGACGATGTGATGAGCGCAAAATTTACTTCCAATGATTCAATTGTTGTTACCGGAGCAAGGGATGATAAGATTAAAGTGTGGAATGCAGCTACTGGTGCATTGATACGAACCATTACCGGACATACAGGAGATGTAATGCGGGTTGATATTTCTCCTGATGATCGGTTTATTGCCAGTGCTTCAACGGATGCTACAGTACGCATATGGGATTTAAACACCGGCGCACAGCTCGCTTCTATTATCGATACCTCCGGTTTATTTGTTTATTCTGTACAGTGGTCGCCTGATGGTACGAAATTGTTAGTTGGAAATGGTGCAACACAAGTGATTCTCTATAATGTCGCATCAATTACGGGTCTGCCTTCCGCCGAAGTAAATCGAATAGTGCTTGTTTATCCAAATCCGATTTCGGGTAATCAACAATTGAATTTTGCGGTGGACAACTTCAAAATAGTGGAGTTTTATTTATATGATATTACAGGAAAACTGGTACAGCATCAATTAACAAACGAAGGTATGAAGTCGGTAATGCTTAACACCATGCCTGCAGGTTCTTATTCATTTGTTTTGAAATTGGAAGATGGAGGTATTAGTTCCGGTCAGTTGCAGATAAACTAACCGGAACTGAAAGTTATTCCCGGGAGCTGCTGAAAATATTCATGGTTATGAATAGGATTAGGGCTAATCTTTGGCACTCCCGGGTTTTTACAAAATACGTTCGTTGACATTGGATACTCCCGGGAGCTGTTTAAAATATTCATGGTTTGAATAGGATTAGGGCACCTTTTAAACACTCCCGGGTTTTTATTGTTTATGATTGTTCAGTACGAACGATTGTAATGCACGAAACTCCCGGAGGTTGGTTTCACATTCATGGTTATGAATAGGATTAGGGCAATCCGAAACCGCTTCCGGGTTTTTTTATTGAATAATATGCAGTGTAGAATGACACTTCAGAAAAAGGAACACAGATAAAGCGGATAGGCGGATTTTCACGGATACAATTCATTAACCAATTAAATCCGCGTTGATCAGTTTAATCCGTCTCATCCGTGTTCCCTCTTCATCCGGAAACAAAAAAGGCCATCTTCTTGTGAAGACAGCCTCTTTCGATAGTACTATATTTTTTAAATCCAGCCCGGACTAGAGCGAATATACCCTTTCAATTGCAGGAAGATTACGAGAACAATCATAATCACCATACCCAATGCAAAGAACACCATCAGCTTTTTATAACGACTGGCATTGCCCGCCATTTTTTTATAGCGATAAATGTTGAACATGGTTTTCTCGGCACGTACAAAAGCACCTTCTCCTTTCACGATATAATCAAAAGCACCATACTTCATGGTATTCACTGCCACTTCAATTTTATCCTGTCCGGAAATCATAACTACTTCCATTTCGGGATATTGTTGTTTCAGTTCTTTGAGTACATCAATACCATCCATTGCATCTTTAACCTGCGAGTTCAGGTAGTAATCAAGGAACACAATTTCCGGTTGACGCACTTTACAAGCGGCAAGGCATTCTTCTCCGGTTGGGAAGTCGTGTACTTCGTAAATTGTCATTTTGGAGAGATGATCCTTCAGCATATCCCGCTGTAACGGTTCATCATCTACAAGGTAAACTAATGTTTTATCGGCCATGGAGGTATTATTTTTCTAATTCTTTCAATGAAGCTTCGAGTTCAGCACTGATGATCTCAAATTGTTTGCGGAAATTTTCAATTTGTCCCGGTACACGATCCAGATCAACCTGATCGCCGGCCATGCGCTCGATATCTTTTACCAGATCTTCAGAACCTTTTGCTCCGAAATATCCGAGTTGAGGTTTGAGTGCATGTGCTGTCTGGCGCAATCCTGACCAGTCCTTGCTCATCGTATACAATTCCATCTGCTGCAGGCTGATCGGCGCACCGGTCAGAAACATGCGGATGTATTTGGCCATTTTATCGGTCGCTCCTCCGGTCAGACTTCGGAGATAGCTTAAATCTGTTAGTTGTTTGGTTTGATCCATTCGGTAAAGATAATAAATCGGTTATTTCATTTTTTTAGCTCAGGCTATTCCCGGCTTTCATACATTGATTTTCACCACTATCGGGGATTATAATCTCGTCTGCTGGCAAGTTGCAGAGGGAGAATTGTCCTTTTTCAGGAAGTGAGATCGATGATTGCCTGCTTTAATTTCTCGGGTTCAAAAGGCTTGGCGAGATGGCGGTTCATTCCGGATTCAAGGCATTTGTCGATTTCTTCTTTTACGGCGTTGGCAGTAAGTGCGAGGATCGGACTCTGGGCATTGGGTCCGTCAGAATTGCGGATATTGATGGTAGCGTTGTAGCCATCCATTATCGGCATATGTACGTCCATGAAAATAAGATCATACTTACGTTTTGCTGCATGATCTACTGCTTCCTGTCCATTATTGGCAACATCAATGGTAATATTCGGAAACATTCCTTCGAGTGTATCGATCGCCACCATTTGATTCATCGGCTGATCTTCGGCTAGGAGTACCGTTAGTGGACGCAACGGAGCATCGCTTTCTTTTTTTACTTCCTTGATGATCTCTTTTCCGAGCTTGTAAGGAATCAGGAACCAGAAGGTTGTCCCTACGCCTTTGGTGCTGCTTACCTGCAGACTTCCGCCCTGAAGCTCTACCAGATTTTTACTGATGGTGAGTCCGAGACCGGTGCCGCCGTATTTACGCGTTGTATCGCTGCTTTCCTGACTGAAGCTTTCGAAAATTTTATTGATCTGGTCGGGGGAGATGCCGATGCCGGTATCCTGTACTTCAAACCGCAACCAGGACGGGTCACCGCTTTGTTCCAGTTTCACCTGGATGGTTACCGTTCCACCTTCGGGAGTGAATTTAATCGCGTTTCCGGTGAGATTGGTTAAGATCTGCGTCAATCGGGTTGGATCACCCTTCACCCAGCGCGGAACCTCAGGGTCTATCTGAACATTCAGCTTTAACTTCTGATCTTCTGCTTTCAGGTGCAGTGTCTGATAAACGCCATCCACTGTATAGTTCAAATCAAAATCGATTTCCTCCAGCATAATTTTGCCGGCCTCGATTTTGGAGATATCAAGAATATCGTTGATGATGCTAAGCAGGTTATTACTTGCCTGACGCATCGCATTCAGGTAACGTAACTGATCTTCCCGCGGACCTTTATCCAGCAATAGATTCGTCATACCCACCACCGCATTCAACGGCGTACGGATTTCATGACTCATATTCGCCAGGAACTGTTGCTTAAACGCAGCACTTTGCTCCGCCATCTCTTTCTCAGTAATGGCAATGTCGAGATGCTCACGGGCATGGGCACCATCCAGCAGCACTTTTAAATCCTCGATCGTTTTTTGGATCGTCATTTCCAGATCATTAAAATCGATCGGCTTCGTAACGAAATCGTAAGCCCCACGATTCATGGCTGTACGGATATTGCCCATATCGCCATACGCAGATGCCACAATCGCTCTTAACGGACGCTGTAACTGCTTCAACTCATTCAGGAGCGACAGACCATCCATTACCGGCATATTGATATCAGTAACCACAATGCCGATAGAAGTGTCGTCGGTAATTTTTTTCAGAGCCTCTGATCCGTTTAATGCAAAACTCAGGCGGATCAGTCCCTCCTTGATTTGTTTTCTGAAGCGTTGTTTAACCAGCGCCTCCAGATCAACTTCGTCATCTACGAAAAGGATGTGAATGTTTTCAGACATATTTTTATAACTCGTAAGTAAGGTTGTGGAGCGCCTTCCCCAATCGAAAGACTGACGAAAGATAGTGAGGATTTGGATTGGAAATTGTTTAGAGATTGGATTATGCCTAAAAATGAGGTGGATATTTTCTTTCATTAAAAATCGTATCGGCAAGGAAAAACAACCGACTGAAAGAGAATCCACTTTGAATTTAGTGTAAATGTCAGATAGACAGCCATTTATATTGACAGAAGCGCACTCGTCATAAAAATTAAGCGCTCCAGATAATCCACCAATCCGGAATAAAATTTAGCATTATCTTTACTATAAATAGAGTTCAGACTTTATAAAATCAAACTATATCTTCACTTCATCCTAAAACCTACAGTATCTGGTTCTCTTTCCCGAAACAACTTGTTGAAAGGTCCGGAAAGGATAAACAATAAATTATAAAGCATAGAAACTCTCCAAAAATCAAAGACACGTAATTGCTCAGCACAAAACAAAAAGAATGATGAATTGCGAAAAAACGAAATTTATTGCAGCCTTGGAACACCTGAATGGCCGGACTATGTTTTTAAACCTGAATATAAATTAATGACAATTTCAGATTTGAAAGAATTTATACAAACAAATCAGCATTTGCCGGGTGTTAAAAGTGCAGTAGAAATAAAAGCGAATGGAATTAATGTTAGTGAACAGTTGGTTAAAGCCTACGAGAAAATTGAAGAACTATACCTGTATTTGTTTGAGTTGGAAAATAGAATAAAGGAATTGGAAAGAAAATAAAAATTGATGTTCATTATAACTGTTTAAATCACCTTGCATGAGAAAATTAATTTATTTTCTACTATTTGTTTTTTTCTGTACCTGGAGTGGTAGTGCACAAGTTCCGAATGGTATCTTTTCTATTGGAAGGCCAAGTGAAAGGGAAAGTACTAATGGCTTACTTCCGATTGATAGCAATAAATATATCTTAAGCAGTCTTTTCAGTGATCTATCAAATAAACAAAAGCATAATTTAACTCTTTTAGACTCTAGTTTTACAGTTCAAAATTCGATATTATTTGAATTTTCGGATTCGATCCCTGAAGCCTGCTATAATTTGTTTGCTATAACGAACAATCAATATTTTTTGTCATCTACAAGGTTTAATCTTTCCAATCAGCATGAATCAACTTCAATAATACAGATTTCAGAAGTATTGGATACTGTACGTTGTTTTAATATTCAGCATCCATCCTTTAGTACTAATTTGACCCCATTTTATTTAAAGGAAGATACCGTTTATTTTTATGGAAGTCTTTTTGTTCCATTTTCTACCAATCGGGATGCATTTTTATTGGCCTATGTTTTAAGTACTGATCAAATAATTAATGTAAAGCCCATAGAGCAACCGAACGGACTTGGTACAACTATATATACAATTAAGTTTGATACAATAAATAATCTCTTTTACGGCCTTGGTTCAGCACAGTTTGATTCAGTTAATAATTACATGTACCCATTGTTGTTTACAGCTGACGAAAATTTTAATATACTTCAGTCGGTGATTACTTCTGATACTTTAGATGGATTTAATTATATTCTGGAGCAAATTGAGGTGAATAAGTGGATTGTTGGTTATCCTAAAAAGCATACCATGTACTTCAATCCTGATTATTTTCTCGGGTTTATGGATTCTACCCTGCAGTTCACTTTTGCAAATTCTTTTCATCAGGGATCTTCCTATTTTACGTTTTCTGATGCTGTTAAAATGCCTAATTCCACAAATATTGTTTTAACTCATGGAAGAAATTTGACTATTCTCGATAGTTCGGGTCAGATTGTATCTTCCAGAGATAATTTTATTGGAAATCAGTTTCCACTATCGAATATAACAACAAGTGAAATGTTTTTAAAGGACAATAAGATAATTTCTTATGGGAGGTTTTCTTATAATCCCGGACCCAATAATACGATTATTTTTGTGGCAGATTCAATGGGTGTAACTTGTTCTTCATTCATGGTGCCATTGTATCAATTTCCCCATTCGTTTTCGGTGTTTAATTTCCCTTTAACAACCGTTCCCAATTATCCGTCGCTGCAGATTACCGGAATTGGTTATAACCTTGTACCTATAACTCCCACTTCAACAAATTTATGTTCAATTTTAAACAGTATAGCTCCCGACATTCAGCCAGAACAGATTTCGGTTTCGCCCAATCCTGTTGATGAATCGGTCACAATATCTCTCAATATCAACGATTCAGAAATTATTCATTTGCAGATTTATTCGCTAAGCGGTCAGCTAATCACTGACATAGTAGATTTCAAAAACAATGATCAGTTAAATCTCGGATATCTCACGCCTGGGCTATATATTTTGACAGCTAAGACAGAGAATAAATTCAAATTCTACTCTAAAATTGTGAAATTATGAAGCCCCGATGTAATCGGTATATTCGTTAATTTTAGTTTTGTTTGAGTTCGTAAGTCCATCAAAAAGAAAGGACATTTTTCACTTCACCCTCACCTCAAAAGCTTTTAAAACTAGCGGTGTTCCATTGTTATCAGCAACCTGAATATATTCAAAGAGTATTCGGGAGGCAGGCAAAAGAGATTGGAAGTATTTTTTTACTTCTTCTGTGAAGGCAATATTTTCCATTTTGATTACCCGTAGTTTTTTTCCGTCGCGAAAGATGCTGATAGTGTAGCCGAGGATTTTATTCCTGGGACGGAAGTAGGTATCGGGCATAGTGAGTTCGAGTCCGGTAATTGCAGCCAGTTCAGTAGCAGATAAAAGTGTGTCGCGGGTACCTTTGAGTCCCGCCTTGAGTATGCCCAGTGGTTTTACTTCAAATACTTTTTCAATGACCAGTTTTTCTCCTGCATATACCCGAAAAGTATCGGTGCATGGTTGCTCGTATCGTACAATAGCACGAAGTTGAGTGCCGCCCTTCCATTCTACCGGACCATTGCTGCGTTCAATTTGCAGGTATTTTCCGGGGACTTCTCCTTTCAGCATAAGTACATTGTCTACTCCGGTGTATAAAATAGCCTTCTCCGGTTTGGTTAGACTCATATTTACCAACGCAGGTGACTTCTGTGCATTTACACTGCAAGAAATCAACAGGAATAGGATGAAGCAGTGAAGAGAGAAGATTTTTTTCATGCAGTGTGTTGCTTTCATACAGTAGGATAAATACCGCGAAGCTATTATTGAATTCTTCAGTAATTAACGGAGATATTGTTGTAATCGTACTTCAAGCTCCTTAAAATCGAGTGGCTTCGAAAGGAAATCATCTGCTCCCAGCGATCTCGCCTTGGTCTGGTGCTCGTCATCTCCGTATGCGGTGATCATCATAACTTTTAAATCCGGAAACTTCGCTTTGACACGCTGTAATAATTCAAAACCTGACATGCCGGGCATATTTATATCGGATAAGATCAACGCGATATCCGGTTGTTCAAGTTCATTCAGATAATTAATTGCTTCTTCACCGGAGAAGGCAAATTTAATTTCAATAATACCTTCTTTGAGTAATCTCCGTAGTCGCTGACGGAACAGGAGTTCAATATCCTGCTCATCGTCCACTACAAGTAATTTGATCGCCATCGCCTTTGAATTACCGGACCAAGATATTAACTTTTTGCGGGAAGTTCAATCGTAAAGGTAGTACCCTGATTTTCTATACTGTCTACCTGCATAGTACCACCATGTGCTTTGATGATATCATAGCTGATGCTGAGTCCAAGCCCTGTTCCTTGTCCCGTAGGCTTGGTAGTAAAAAACGGCTGAAAAATTTTATCGAGATAACTTTTGGGTATACCCGGACCGTTATCTGTAATAATGATCACAACTTTATCGTCGCGCAAACGGGTGCTGATGGCCAGAGAAGAAGGCGTGGTAGACCCTTTCAACACTTTCTCCCGCATCGCATAAAAAGCATTATTCGTAATGTTCAACAACACGCGACTGAAATCCTGCGTCACCAACATCAGCTTTGGTAAGTTTGGATCCAGGTTTTCGTCAATAGAAGATTGAAAATCCTTGTAGGTCGCACGCATACCATGATAAGCGAGGTTCACGGCCTCATGCATCACCTGGTTAATATCCGTGCTCTCCTTCTCACCGGTCCCCTGACGACTATGCTGCAACATGCTTCTCACAATTCGTGCAGCACGTTTTCCATGCTCATGAATTTTATACAAGCTACTTCTGACCTCCTCGCCTAATTCCTTCCGCTCTTCCGCATCCTCTGATTTCAGAAAATCATCCAGGATATCAATCGCACCTTCCGAGAAATTATTCACGAAATTCAATGGATTTTGGATCTCATGCGCAATACCGGCGGTCAGTTGTCCGAGAGATGCCATCTTCTCACTCTGCACCAGCTGATCCTGCGTAGCCCGAAGCTGAGCAAGCGTTTCTTCCAGCTCCACATTACTCGCCTGAAGTTGACGGTTCGATTTTTTCTTAAACGTATACCGGTTATACAAAACCAGCATTAAAATAACTGCACTAACGGCGATGGCTATGAGTAGATTGCGGAAACTTTTTTGCTTGCTGATCAATAACTCTTTCCGTGCAATATCTCTCTCCTGAATCGCTTTCTCACGGGTTAACTGCTCCACCTCTGCCGTCTTCTCTTCCAGCGCCTGATCCTTTTGCTGCAGCGCGATATCCGTTTTGGTAATCATCTGACTCAGCTCCAGATTTTTGGCATTGGTCGCTGTAGCCTGCTCCTGATACTGCTTCTGCAACAGTTCAATGATCTGTTCTTTTTCCGCAATTTCTTCCTGAAGGGCAGACTTATTTAACGTAGATGTTTTCGACGCCAGATGCAACGAGTCCTTGATATTGCGGTATTTCTCATGGTAAAAATCTGCCTTCGTAAAATTGTTCCCGAAACTATACAAGGTAAAAAGCTGCATATAGGAATCTTTCACCAGCTTATGTACCAGCAACTGATTGTCGAATGATAAGCTGGTATAAAAGAAACCTAGCGCCTCTTCAAATCGACCTTTCTTAAAGGAAGTAAGTCCGAGATTTCTGTTCAGTAATCCTTTTAATTTATTTTCCTTCACTCCCGAGAGGATCTGAAGTCCGGCATTGAAACTTTCTGCCGCGCGTTTGTAATCATTCTCCCGCAACTGTACTTCACCGGCCGAATTATAACAAGCTCCAGACTGAAGTTTCTGACCTATACCTGCAAACGATTTAGCCGCACGCAGGTACATTTCCTCCGCCTTGGGCAAATCACGTAATCCGAGATATGATTGCCCAATCTGTGCCAATATAAATGCAGAAATTTTCGGCATCTTTTGCGCGTCCGGATTTGCAGCTGCTTTCTGAAACGCCTCCAACGCATGATCGTAATTCCTCAACTGAAGTTCAGAAATCCCGCATTGAATCTGCGCGATACCCTGAGCTTTCACATTCTTCAATCGCTCAGCCGCCGCCAGACTCATCTGAAAATATTTCAGCGCAGTAGTTGGATTCTCTTTCTTCAGATAAATCAAACCGAGATTGCCCGCCGTAGCGATAATTCCCTTATCGTTTTTATTTGAAACCGCCTGATCTAATCTCTTCTTATTGATGGTTTCATTTCCGGCAAAAGGCATAATGCGTCCGGAAAGTTGTGGCTTTAAAAATTCATTAACAGAATTACTCTCTGAGAGATACTGATAAAAGTCGCCATCCTGCGCCTGCAAATTGGCAGAAAATGAAAAGTTCAGCATACACCATAACAACAACATACCATACGTTCGCCAAAACGCATTTTGCCTGCGAGCAGGAAGGGATGTATATGGATTCATTAACGCGAGGTCAGTTTAGAGCCCCGCAAAATAGTAAATTAAAATATTGCTTCTTAGCGACGGGCACTCACCTTTATCGGGGATTTTTCCTTTTTGGAAGCGGTCTTCCGGGAAAGTTCAAATACCTGTTGGCGAGACTGATTCCGTTTGAATACAGCTGTTTTTTGCTGTTCAGAAACATCGGGTACATTCAGCGTCAACACAATATCATCCAGATTAAAACCGATTTTTTCAGAAAGCAATTCCAGCGACTCAAAATTAGATCCGATCTTACGAAGTTCCTTTTGTTGTTCGCGATTAAATTTCATGACTAGTTGGTCGTTTTGGTTCACTAAAGATAAACAGAATAGCACCCGTAATATCGTCTGCCTAAACAGGTTATCAACAACCCGGGGTGCAATGGTGAAATAGAAGGTGAACATTCATTCGTTTACACAATAAAATATTTTTTCCGTGGTTTAAAGACCCAAACCGCTGATATCAAATTAATTCAACATTAGGTGGTTAGTTAAATTAAATCTACACTAAGAAAAGGTATTGACAAGGACAATATATTGTGTAACTTGCGCCTCTGTTAAAATCATCTCTCGCCTCCCTTTATGTGAGAGTAAAGTGCTTATAACCAGTAAGATATGCGTCAACTAAAGATCACCAAATCCATTACCAACCGCGAAAGCGCCTCTTTTGAAAAGTATTTGCAGGAAATTGGTAAGGAAGAACTTATCACAGCTCAGGAAGAAGTAGAACTAGCCCGCAGAATTCGTCA
>JBIIRF010000167.1:0-5546 GCA_044341715.1 Bacteroidia bacterium
AGCCGGCGGTAAAGGATACTACATCTCTGTAGAGGAGGTGCTGATATAGGTCAGGAAGAAAATCATTCCAAAGAAAAGTCCAAACATCGATAGCCAAAGGAAGGCCGGACTCAATGAGATCTTCCAGGCTTCTGCAACAGTTACCGGTGCAAAGAGGGTAACGGCAAATACCAGCAGTATCCCTAAAAGCAAGGCATACTCAAGCGGCTTAAAAAGAAACTTTCTTAAGGCTTTCATCATAAATATATACGCAGTATTTGCAAAATTGTTGTCCCGAAGGGGGCGGGATGTTTTGGATTATTGCAAAGGTGCGCTACAAAAGTAAGCAGTGTAATGTACAGGATCAGTGGTTTGTATGATAATTTTACGTGAAATCCACATTAATCACCGTTCAGGAAGTTTTTTTCCATAAATTTAAGTGGTCGGGCAACATCCAATTCCCGGTTTGTGTCAATGGTTTAAATAATGGGTCGTTCAGAACAGGATATCGCCGCGGATCTTGATCTGGTCAAACGTTGTCTGGCAGATGATCGTTTGGCGCAGGAGCGTTTTTATAATTTGTATAAAGGCAGAATGATGGCTGTTTGTACCCGGTATATGGGCAACAGAGAGCTGGCGGCGGATGTATTTCAGGAAGCATATATCAAGGCATTCAGATTGCTTTCTAACTGGCGCGGCGATGGACCACTGGAGGCCTGGCTGCGTCGGATCATGGTAAGTACAGCATTGAACGAACTTCGTAAGAAGAAGCTGGCCTGGTTGGAAGAGGTTTCCGATGGATTTGTATTGAATCCTCAGTTTAATTCAGCCATGAGTCACCTTTCCGAGCAGGAGTTGTTGCGAATGATTGCCGCATTGCCTCCGGGCTACCGTACGGTATTTAACTTATATGTGATCGAAGGATATGATCATAAAGAAATTGCGGAAATGTTGGGCGTGAGTGATGCGACTTCCCGTTCGCAGCTGATGAAAGCCCGCGTATTGTTACAAAAACGAATTCTGGAGTCCGATCCTTCGGCTGTGGAAAGAGTACATAAAATGAGATCATGAATAAAGAGCAGGAACAATATTTTGATCGAAAGATTCTCGGCAAAATAGAGGATGCGGAGGTGGATGCGCCGTTTAGCTGGGCCGAGATGGAGGGGCAGCTGGATAAAAGAAAACGCAATGGCGGATGGTGGTTGCGTGGTTTTTTATTTTCAGATGTAATAATTCTGCTGGCTTCATCTTTGCTGATTTGGCAGTGGAGTTCGGTGGTTTCGCCTGTGGGTGTAAGTAAAGATGTCGCTTCTGTTCAGGTGCAGTTACCGGAACTGGTGGTGCAAGATAAATTAGATGGATCGGATAAAACGATGGAGAGTGGAAATGCAGGTTCTGAATCGACTGAAATGGCAACATCAACAAGTTCAACAACAACTGCTACTACTATTACATCTACAACCTCTAGTTCTATTCTTTCAGCATCTGCAAAAACTACAAAAACTAAGGTAGCTTCGGAGGTGTCCCAATTGTCGTCGTTAGCTGCAAGGAGTTCGGATCTGTCCCGGAAAAAAGCAGGCCGGAGTACAACAACGAAATCGTCAACGGCGGAAGCAATAAATGCAGCATCTGCCCGTGAATCCGACGGAGAGGTGGCTGTGGTGGAAAATGCAACTGATAATTTAAATACGAATTCAACTTCAATGTTGGTGCCTGAATCTTCAACTCCTTCTTCGGTAGTGAATAAAACAGCTGAAGTGGTATCGAAGTCATCAGTGGTTAAACAGATAATCTCTGAATCTTCTTCTGCGAATGACTGGCAGTTGATGTCGGTTTTAAGTGGGATGGTGGAGCTTTCGCCGTTGGAGTTGTCATTGCTGGTTGCGGATAAAAAATTACCTGTTGAGCGTGAGGATGAATTAAGTCCGGCTTTGATTTCGGTGTATGCAATCGGAGGCTTTGAAAAAGTGAAGTATTCAACCTTGGTGCCGAAGGGTGAGGAATTGAATTTCCAGCATCAATGGCATGGCGGTACGGGCTTCGGTTTGACTTTCGGTTATATGACCAGCAACAACTGGTCGGTGCATACTGGATTAGAATTGATCCGTCGGGAGGTAGAGTTTGAATGGATTTCTCCGGCGAAACGGCAGGATTTTTATCTCGATTCGACCTATGTGCAAATCATTCCTCCGGTTGGACCTCCTTATTATGTATGGCAGTTAGATACTATTTACACGACCGTCTCTTATGTTGATTCTTTGAATTACCGTGCGAGTGTTTCTGTGGTGACGGTACCCATCCTGGTTCAATATGCGAAGCCCTTTGGTGCAATTACTATCGCTCCGTATACAGGTATCGAGTGGAATTCGCGTACTACTACAAAACTGATTCGTGAACGGGAGGGTGAATCTCCTGCTGCACGTAATGAAGGTAATCTGAAAGAAACCAGGAATTATTTAAGCCTGCGGGCAGGTTGTAAGGTGTTCCTTCGTCTGGGAGCTAATGCAGATTTGTTTACCGGTGTTGATTTCCGGTATATGCTGCCGCTGAACAGGGACAAGTTTAATGGAGTGTCCGGTTCGTTGCAGCTTGGTGTTCAATTGCATCGCTGAGTAGTACAGTTGAGGGTACTGCGATGGGTTAGTATGATAATTTCTAAAGTATGTTTGATGTTAAGGAGTGAAGGGAGACGGATTTGTCCGACTCCCTTTTTTCGTTAAAGGAAGAGCGGTACAAACCGAAAATCTTTTCCATCGAAGAGTCCTTTGTCGCTGAGCTTGAGTTGTGGTATAACTAATAAGGCCATGAAGGATAAACTCATATAAGGTGCTCGTAAAGTGGAGCCAAGTTCTTTCGCTTTTTTGTCGATGGCGGCGTATGCTTTTCCAATCGTGGCACAGTCGCGGTCGCTCATGAGTCCTGCTATCGGAAGTGCAATGGTCATCTCTTCCGGACCATCAACCAGACTAAGTCCTCCGGTATGTTCCATGAGTAGATTGGCGGCTTTGGCGATGGATGCGTCGTCGGCTCCTACTACAATAATGTTGTGAGAATCATGCGCCACACTTGAAGCGATGGCACCTCGTTTCAATCCGAAGTTCTTAATGAAAGCAACTGCAGGTTTACTTTTCGCATACCTGTTTACTACAGCAATCTTCAACAGATCGCGGGAAGGGTCAGGGCTGGCGTTTCCCTCGTTGTTTTCTACAGCAACTTGCATCTCGCCGGTGATCAGCTGTCCGTCATATACTTCAATCGCCCGTACGAATGAACTCTCTGCCGGAATTTTGAAGTCGTCCGCATGGAGCGACCAGGCATGGAAATTATTGACCGGAGTATGCACTGCAGGTGGAAGTACCGACACTCCGTTTTCTGCTACACATTCTCCATCAATATAGGTGCGAAGTACTTTGAAGTCGGCTGTGTTGTTGATGAGGATGAAATCAGCTGGATCGCCCGGACGCAGTATTCCGGAACGCAGCTTGTAATGCAATACCGGGTGTATGCAGGCTGCGTAAAGTACATCGAAGAGGTCGTAACCCAGGGCCAGACTTCGTGCAACGTGGAGGTTTATATGCCCAAGTAACAACTCGTCAGGGTGTTTATCGTCGCAGCAAAACATGCAGGAGGAGGGATGCGATTTCAACAATGGATGCAAGGCGTCGTAATTGCGTGCGGCTGATCCTTCGCGGATGAGAATTTTCATGCCGTACTGAATTTTTTCCAATGCTTCTTCCAATGTGAAACATTCATGGTCGGTAGAGATTCCTGCTGCTATGTATTTCTTTGCATCGTCACCGCGAAGTCCGGGTGCATGTCCGTCAACTGGCTTGCCGTATTTTTTTGCGAGAGCAATTTTTTTCAAAACATCCGGATCTTCAAACAGTACTCCAGGATAATTCATCATCTCACTGAGGTAGTAGATATCGTCTCTTTGCAATAACTCTCCAACAGCCTCAGGCCCCATTTCTGCACCGGCGCTTTCAAAGGAGGTGGCAGGTACACAACTTGGTGCTCCGAAATGAAATTTCAGTTTTGCATTGCGTGCATTTTCCAACATATAATGTACGCCTGATGTCCCCAGTACATTGGCGATTTCATGCGGATCACTCACGGTGGCTACGGTGCCATGTGTCAGTGCTACACGTGCAAATTCATATGGGACAAGCATCGAACTTTCTATATGAATATGGGCATCGATGAAACCGGGAAGGATAAAAACATCATCGGCATCTTCTGTTTCTTCAAAAGAACTGATCTTGCCTTCTTCGATGTGAAAACGTCCTTTTACTATGCGTTTTCCGGATATATCAATCCATTTCCCGCTGATCGTGTATTTCATAATTATTCAGTGTTCTGGGTTGGCTGCAAAGTTATATGCTTGACTTTCATGCAGAATAAAATTCGCGAATTGTTGAAAATATTGGCAATTCCCTTCGATTCGTTTCGTTTTATAACTACATTTGTAATTCATTCAATTATTAATTATTTCAATGAAAACAGGTAAAGTAAAGTTCTTTAATGAAGCCAAGGGATATGGCTTTATTTTAGAAGATGAAACAAACAAGGAAATCTTCGTTCATCACAGCGGTCTCACTGACAAAATTCGTGAAAACGACAATGTGAGTTATGAAGTTATCGAAGGCCGTAAAGGTCTGAACGCTGTGAACGTTAAAAAGGTACAATAAGTTGTAAACTTTTTATAACGTGGAAATCCCGTCTCGAACAGACGGGATTTTTATTTTGCGGAAGTTTCTGCTGTTGAACTTGCTTGTTTATTTTTGCTTCAATGTCTCGTGCCGGTTTTAAGGATACTCCAATTGAATACCTGAAGGGTGTTGGCCCGCAGCGTGCTGAATTGTTGCGCAAGGAGCTGGGGATTTCTACGTTCGGTGATTTTCTTCGACATTATCCGTTCCGTTATATCGATAAATCGAAGTTTCATAAAGTGTCGGAGCTGAACGAGGATCTTCCTTATGTTCAATTGAAGGGCACCATCAGCAAAGTGCAGTTGCACGGTGGTAAGCGGGTTACGCGGATGACAGCAGTGTTTCGGGATGAGTCCGGTCAAATGGACCTGGTCTGGTTTCAGGGGATTCGCTGGATCAAGGATGTAATCAGGGCAAATACAGAGTATATCATTTTCGGGAAGCCGGGTTTTTTTAACGGGCGCTTCAATATTATTCATCCTGAACTGGAGGAGGCGGCAAAGGCTGAGCAGTTTCATGGTCCTTCTCTTACGGGTGTTTACAGTACTACAGAGAAATGTAAGGCAAAGGGTCTCGATACAAAAGCGTTGCAAAAACTGATGAAGGTTCTGGTGACTAATCTCCCTTCGGATATGCCTGAAACATTAACTTCGGATATCCTTCAACGTTATAAGCTGATGTCGCTGCGGGATGCATTGGTGAATATTCATCTGCCTCCTGATGAGAAGCAATTGGGACTGGCAACATTGCGGTTGAAATTTGAGGAGTTGTTTTTTATTCAGTTGAGGTTGTTAAAGGCGAAGGCTACACGTCAGATGATTCTGAAAGGGAAACCGATCGCAAAAATTGGTGATCTGT
>JBIIRF010000168.1:0-5536 GCA_044341715.1 Bacteroidia bacterium
AATTACTCTTTTATCTGATAAGAACTTTCGCTCTTTCGATTATTCAAGCTGTTCAATAATGTAGTGTTTGATTTTTATGGAATGATATTGATTCGTTGATGGTAACCTGAATTAAATACGTGGTTGTAGTTTTCATTAATCCGTTGAATTGTTTGGTTGTTGTCAGAAACAATAAGGCATAAAAAAAGGGCCTGATGGAATATCGGACCCTTTTTTTACTTTCCGTTGTATTAGCTTAGTGGCGAATCACCAATTTCTTTACGCTTTCTCCGCAACGAACATAATACACACCGGCAGCCCAATCAGACGTGCTGATGCTATAGAATGACGTATATCCTTTGCGTTCGATTTGTTGTCCGAAGGCGTTGTAGATTTCAAGATCACGCTGGTTGTCGTCTAACAACTGGATCTGCACCAGGTCAGTTGCCGGGTTTGGATACAGAGAGATCTGTGCGGGAGTTTCATTTGAAATTTCATTGATACCAACTGAATTGTTATTGGCAGAGAAGGTTGGTCCTTGTATGACGAAGTTTCCGGTTCCGTTTGGTACACGTGCGTATCCCTGATCAGCAAGCTGGCCTGTCCATGAAACAGAGTCAACAACGTTTTGTGATGGGTCAAGTAACATCAACAACTCTGCGGTGGCTGATAATTTGAAGTTTGCATGGTACGGTCCCTGACTACTATCTTCATCTGCCCATACAATTAAATAATCATTCGGCTGTATAATGGTGCCCGCCGGAATTTCAAATTTGTCGAGGTTGATAGGATTATCAGTCAGATAATAACCGCTTACATCGATTGGTAAGTTTGATTTGTTGTACAATTCGATCCAATCGTCATATTCACCAAAGTTATCTGCCGCAGTAGACACATTCGAAGCCATGATTTCATTAATCACCAATGAAGTGTCGCCTGATGCAAGCGGAGCCACGGTGTAAAAAAATACATTGTGTTCAGCTCCAACCGGAAGATAACTTACACTTTTAGCTGTGTTTGCGGATGCAGCCTGTACATAGTAACGAACCCATGTCCCGGCTCCATACGCAGGAATTGTTCCTCCGAAAACTCCATCTCCTGCACCTCCGTCGTCGTGTGCACCATCATCAAACATTTCAGTTTTATAAAACCGTCCAACTATTGTCGGTGAATAATACAACTGTACATTATCAATTCCTGCTGTGGAGGAAATGGTTGAACGCACCTGTACTGATTGTCCGGCTGCAGGTTGCTGATACTGTACTCCTGTTACGAAGAAAGGAGCATCAGTAATTACAGGGGCTACCTGTTGAATTTCGGCATTCGAATTAATGTAGTTTTTTCTGGTATTGATGAAGTTCTTTAATACCTGTACTTCATTGTTGTACTGTGTCACGGTGTACATCTTCTTCGGATCATTTGTCACTACTGTATCTACCAATGCTCTGAAGGAGGCAAAAGTGGCATTGGTTAGACTTGTGTCAAATTCTTCTGCAATGATAGTGCGCATGTGAGCGAGGTAGCGCTGGCGCAATGTTGGTACATTCAGTAGTCGGTTCAGCAGAGGGTAATTGGCATTGGTGGCGTTGTAAAATACACCCCATGAAGTAGCAGGTCCTGTTTCAAGTGCACTGTTACCGTCATATTCCATTGGGACAACGAGTCCTGTTTCTTCTTCCAGGTGAACATAGTAATCCATTTTGCCTTTGTATACATAACTGTCGTCGTCTGTCCATGCGATTTCGGAGGCGAGATACCATAAGGTGCGATCGAGATCCATGTAGTTTAAAAGTGTGTCTTCAAGTGCAGCAAGTGGTGTGTTCTCTAATTTATCACATACAGTAACGAGGTAATCCCAGGGTTGTGTGCGGGTCGATTCTTTAAGCGTGTAGTATTGCTGGTAGTCTGCTGTGTCGGAGGTAAGAAAATTCAACGCAGCAGTGCCATCTCCCCAGCCACCACCGCCACCGGGACCTCCGGTTGAAGTTGGCCGATCAGCTCTCCACCAGATACCATCATTGCTGAAGAACCATTCCTCCAGAAAATCTTTGTTCATTTGCTGAACGTTGGTGTAGAGTCCCCAATTAGATCCATTCAGATATAATTTAACAAAGCTCGATTTCGCGGTTGGAATATGTTTGCGGATAGCTGTAGTATAAAATACTTCACGCATCATCGATGCATCACCTGCAGCATTGTTGAGTTTGATAGTACTGTATCCGTCATAATCACTTCCGCTGATCCAGTTGTCGAGTTCAATTTTGAATGATTTTTTCTGCGACGAACCCGTTTGCATATACGAAGTATTTCCTCTGAATCGCACTCCAACACTATCCCAGGAAACTCCATCGATAGTTAATGTAGCAGGGATGTAGGTTTTTGTTGCGTAGTTGCTCGTGAGCTGGGTGTAGAAGTTGGCTGAGGGAAAGGTGAGGTCAATTCGTCGGACCTGGGTTTGGTCAAAGAGTCCGGTATGTGCTTTAGTACCCAAAATCATCTGACGCCCGTCAGTTGAAATGGAGTACTCATAGGGAAGGTTTTGCGCGTATACATTGCCGCCGAGGAGGATCGACAACAGTGCGCAGCTTTTTAGAATTCTTTTTAGTTGCATTAGGGTAGGTTTTCCGATTGGTAGTTGTTTGAGAACTTCGAAGGTAGGAGGTTTAATTCCAATGTTAAAATAATATTAAGAAATGTAGATAAATCGTGGGAATGTATCGGGGAAAACAAGACCTCAATGCACAAGAACCCTGGCCATGACAAATGCCTGACGATTCAGCAGTTAAAACAAAGACTAAAAATTATTATATCGCTACCGGCGCTTTGATCGCAGGCCATGGATCATAATTGATCACCGCAATATCATCGTAGGTGAAGTCGAGCAATTCTTTTACCAATGGGTTTAACTGCAAAGTGGGTAATGGTCGTGGTTCACGGCTGAGCTGGAGTTCTACTTGTTCCAGATGGTTGCTGTAGATATGCACGTCGCCGAACGTATGCACGAAATCTCCGACTTTCAACCCGCAAACCTGGGCTACCATATGTGTCAGCAAGGCGTAAGAGGCAATATTAAATGGCACTCCTAAAAAGAGGTCAGCACTGCGTTGATAAAGCTGGCAACTCAGTTTTCCATCTGCCACATAAAACTGAAATAAGATATGACAGGGAGGAAGCGCCATCTGAGGGATTTCTCCCACATTCCAGGCACTTACCAGTAAACGGCGGGAATCAGGGTTTTTGCGGATCTGATCTATCACCTGGGTGATCTGATCCACTTGTTTTCCATCCGGTGTCGGCCATGAACGCCATTGTTTTCCGTAAACAGGTCCGAGGTTGCCATTGGCATCTGCCCATTCATCCCAGATGGTTACTCCGTTATCTTTCAGGTATTTGATATTGGTATCGCCTTTTAAAAACCAGAGCAGTTCATGGAAAATGGAGCGGGTATGGAGTTTCTTCGTTGTAAGCAGGGGAAATCCTTCTGATAGATTGCAACGCAGCTGATGGCCAAAAACACTGATCGTACCTGTACCGGTGCGGTCTTCCTTTTTTACACCGTTTTCGAGTACATGGCGGAGTAGATCGTGGTATTGCTTCATTCCCTTGTTTTTTGCAAAGTTAGTCAGGGAAGGGAATGGCCGGACGAAATTTTTTTAAAAGAAAAATTGCCGTTTGTTAATATTTGGTTTGCTTTTTGAAGAGATGCTGTATAGTTTCGCCTGTAATCATGAAAAAAATCCTGCTTTATTGCCTTCCTGCCTTAATGCTCTTCGCCTCCTGTGCTGAAGATGACGCTGCTGATCCGACCATCGACGACCGGGAGAAGTTTTTAGGGGAATGGTATTGTACCGAGACCATCGGCAGCAATAGTATGACCTTTAAAATATATATAACTTCCTACGGGGAGAGTGATTCTATGCGACTTTCGAATTTTTCAAATTACGGAAATACTGCAGTGGCGCTGGGTTTGTCTTCCGGAAATTCCATTGTGATTCCGAATCAGCAAATAGGGGTGACGAATATAGCAGTGCAGGGTTCGGGAACTTATTCGAGTACCGGTGGAAATGAAAAAATTAATCTGGCTTATTCTACCGATGGCCAAAGTGCGACAGCTGTCTGCTCGAGATAAAAGTATCTAGCGTCTGCATTATACCGGGAAAGGGGAACACGGATGAAACGGATTTAACGGTTCCGCATGTTTATAACTATAAACGTGCGGAATTCGCGGATTTTTTAATCGGAAATTGGAGCACGGATGAACACTGATTGTGCTGAATTGAACGGATGAAGTTGCAAAGCAGGGTGTTCAATAAAGGCAAGAAGGATTGGATTGGAAGTTTAATTCACTCCCGTAATAGTTAGTAATAAACTGGTTTAAATTATTCTTCTTCGTTGACCTGCTCCGGATTCAGAACGGTCATTTTTACACTGTCAACGCTGTGCTTAAAACGTTTGACAATCATAAATTCATATCCTCCGAATTCTTTCTTTTCGTTCACTGCCGGAATTCGTCCGTAAATATTGTTGAGCAGTCCTGATACAGTATCATAACTTGGACTCTCAGGTAAAGTAATCGGCAGTAAATCGTTGACATCTCCAATAGAAGCCATAGCATTGACGATAAATTCCGTTTCACTTTTCTTCTCTACGGGCGGTTTTTCGTCATCGTATTCATCCTGAATTTCACCTACAAGTTCTTCGATGATATCTTCCATGGTCACGATACCGGCTGTTCCACCGAATTCATTGGTGACAATGGCCATCTGGATATGCTGCGTTTGAAACTCTCGGAGCAAGTCGTTAATGCGTTTGTTGAGCGGAACAAAATACGCAGGACGAATCAGATCATTTACTCCCTTGAAATTCTTTTCATGCAGTGCTTTGATCAGATCCTTGGTGTAAATTACTCCGATAACATTATCGAGTGAGTCCTGATAAACGGGCATCCGTGAATATCCTTCATCAATTACTTTCTGCACCACCTCTTCACGGGTCGATTCAACATCAATGGCCGAAATTTTTGTGCGTGGAATTAATATCTGTCGTACAACACGGTCGTCGAATTCAAATACGTTTTGAATCAACTCATGTTCCGATGGTTTAATGGCACCACCTTCTTCTGATTCTGTGAGAAGCATTCTGATCTCTTCTTCGCTATGAATGTCGGAATGTTCAGAACCCTTCAATCCGAATACACGAAGTATTGTGGTGGAGAGTCCGTTCAGTACCCAGATAAATGGTGAGAAGACTACGTAAAAAATCCGCAATGGGACAGCCACTATCATGGTGTATCGCAATGGATGACGGATAGCTGCAGTTTTTGGAACCTGTTCTCCGAGTACGATATGCAATACTGTGATTAATCCAAATGCAATAACAATTGAAATCTGATGAAGGCTATCTTCTGCGACAGTCCACTGGAAGAACTCGGTAAAGCTGCGAACCATTTTGGCTACAACCGGTTCACCGATCCAACCCAAAGCCAGACTTGCCAGGGTAATTCCTAGCTGACAGGCACTGAGGTACCCATCCATATTATTTAAAATATGCTGTGAAG
>JBIIRF010000169.1:0-5535 GCA_044341715.1 Bacteroidia bacterium
CACTCGAAAATGAAGTCGGATTGCCGAGCATGGTATTCCCGTCGTTGTTTATCAGGAAATTGGGCGACATAAAATTCGCACCATAAGCCGGACCATAATTCGGATCACTGCTGTAGTTCAATGCAGGATAAGGCCCGAGTGAATTCGCAACCCACCAGCTGTTTAATGCAGTTTGTTGCGGACTATTGTGCTTTCTGTAATACTCGAAGATGGTAGGATTACGTGGAGCCTCACGAATATTCAGATCAGTACCTACATACTGACCTGTAACGGCAACTGTATGTCCGTTATAGTGACCTGTTGGACCTTGCTTATACCTGAAATTCCGAAACAGTGTCCCGTAGTTCTGCAATGGCTGCAACAAAGGACCCGGAGGTAAAAAGTCCATCGCCGGCAGAATATCCGGTGAAATGGAACTACCACCGCTGAGCATATTGGTCATCAGGTTTCCATCGTTGAACTGCACTGAGTCCAAGTTACGTACTCCCCCTGCAAACAGCAGAAACACCACATGGTTAACCTTTCGCAAACCGCTCGCAGCAAATAATCGTCCGCCCGGAAGTATATACGGAGCAGCGAATGCACCTGCCGTTGCTAACCCTGCTCGTCTGATAAAATCTCTTCTGTTCATTTCAATACGGTTTAATAATAACGGTATTCATCAGCTGTCATCAATGCATAGTAAATCACCCGCGGTGTCATGGCTGTATTCAATCGGATCTGCTCCTTCAGGTAATACTTCTCGAATGCATCCGGATCACGGTTGTACAACTTTTTGTATGTATTCACTATAAACTGTGTAGTATCACCATTCACATGAGGAACGGAAGGTATCTGCACATTAGGCTGCGACAACATATTGAGTAAAATGCGATCCTCTATCAGTTTCTTATCGCCGAACGCAAGGTAAACTGTACTGAGTTGCACAAGTGCCTGCTGCGGGACTTGTGTATTAAAGAGATCAGCATAGGCAATCGTGATAAATTCAGTAGTATTCTTCGCTGTATTTTTCCCACTTCCACCCTGCTGCACCTGGACATCATTTACCTCATAGAGATAATCTTTCTCCTTGGTACAGGAAGTCAGCAATGATCCACAAAGAATACTCAATAACAGAAGTTGATATCTCATCTTAGATCCGGTTAATTGATTCCAACAAACTCATCGGTTGCCAATATATCTTTCTGCAACTGCTCATAGTCGCCTGTATTTTTGTATTGTATAGCTGCAACACTCATCTCCAGCGACTCCGGTGCGCGAAACAAAAAGTCGTGATACAAACGCACCACGGCTCCTTCATAGCAATCATCGGAACTGAAGAAAATCGATAAGTAATCATCTTTCGAAGAACCCGACTGCAGGAACAACACCGCACTGCTGCCATCTACCATACTCACTCCGCTGTTTTGCTCATCGAGGGTTGGATTCCTGTTGAGGATCTGCTGAAAGGAAAAAAGCACAAAGTTCAGCGAGCCCATATTGATCTGGTCATAAAAATAATTGTTGATCATTCTCGACTGCAATTCACGAATGGATATCTGCCCTGAAGCATACAAAGGTCCTGCCTGCTGCAATTCTACTAACCTATCACGCTCATACTGTAAAATCGGCCAGAATATCTGAAAGGTCGTATCCCCCAACTGAAAATCAATAACAGCAATTTGTATAGTGACATCACCGGTATCAATATTATTCAACAACTCCCCTCTCCATTTATCAAATTGTCGCCATTTATAGCCCTGATCGGAAAAAACCTGATCGAGGAAATCGTAACGAGAAGATTCGCTCAGCATACCATTCTTCAATGCAGTAAACGCAGATGTGAACTCCAGCGAATCCGGCTCACGGCCAAGCACCAGGATATACGTTCTGTTAATATAGTCTTCCACTACTTCATTGGTTGTAGTAGTGTCGGGCGGAGGTTGATTTCCGGTAATTGTTTCCAACTCCGACTTCTTGCAGGAAACGGCAATTACCATCAATACCAACGGCAATATTCGGAATAGCAATCGTAGCATGTTCGAATTTAAAGAGGAATACCAACAAAAACGCCTGCCGATTTAAAAAATTATCGACAGGCGTTTTTAAATAACAATTATTTCATGAAATGATCATTAATTCCCCATAGAGGTAGAGATCATTTTGCATTCGATTACCTGTTTCTGATTAAACTCCAGGCACATCTTTTTATAATTCACCAGATCGATGATAGTACCTACCAGACAAAGTCCGCCTGTAAGGAGATACAGCACGCCCATACCAACCTGTCCTAAGAGGAAACGCTGAACACCAGCTACAACTACAAATCCGAGCAACGTACAAATCAAAATAGTTTGCGGATCCTTTCTGCGGCCCTGATACAGCAACAGGAAGTTTTTCTGCTGGTCTTCTGTAAGTCCTTTTACTGCTTCCTGAATGAAGAGCATTTCTTCGGATTCAATTCCGGGTAATGATAAGAGTAAATTGTTGTTCATTGGTTTGTAAGTTAGTAGTGTGAGATGTCAGAGATAACGATTGTACGGGCAAACTGATTTTTTACCAGTACAAAAATCCGGTGCAGCAGAATAATCACTGCCGGAATTCCGAAGAAGTGCGCATTTACCGATGCAGCAAAATCACCATGCAGTGCATAGGAGATGGCATGTCCAATTCCGCAGCCCGGACACCATGTGAGTCCGAGAAAACGAAAAACACATAAACTCATATGTTGCAACGAAGGATCGATCAAGGCCAGATACACCAGCGCTGATATCCAAAGGAGCAATTCAAGAGGAATTCGTTTCATCGATTTAGCCGTGTGAAAATAATCGAAGGAGATTACAATTCAAAGAAAAAGAGCGTCCCGGACTCCGAAACGCTCTTTTTTATTGCTCAGGCTGAAAAATCAGCAACTCATCAGTTTTTCTTCATCTCTGCAAAATAGCGGAAGAAGAGCGGAATCGTTTCAATTCCTTTCAGAAAGTTAAAGATTCCGTAATGTTCATTCGGACTATGGATCAAATCGCTGTCGAGACCAAAACCCATCAATACGCTTTTCAGCCCCAATTCTTTTTCAAACAATGCAACGATCGGAATTGAACCACCACCACGGGTAGGCACAGGCTTCTTCCCAAATGTGGTTTCCATCGCTTTACTTGCGGCGAGAAAGGCTACCGAATCCGTTGGTGTCACAACAGGCTCTCCGCCATGGTGTGGACGTACTTCTACTTTCACAGATGCAGGTGCCAGACTTTTAAAATAATCGGCAAACAGTTTGGTGATTTTATCCGACTGCTGATTTGGCACCAGACGCATAGAAAACTTGGCGAATGCTTTTGATGGTAATACAGTCTTCGCACCTTCGCCTATGTAACCACCCCAGATACCGTTCACTTCAAACGTCGGACGAATTCCTGTTCTCTCTAGCGTATTGAATCCCTTTTCACCGTGTACATCACCAATCGCCAGGTCCGTTTTGTATTCGTCCAGATCAAACGGTGCTTTGTTAAGTTCATCACGTTCAGCTGCCGTCAACTCTAACACATCATCATAAAAACCGGGAATAGTAATATGATTGTTTCCATCCTTCATCTTCGCGATCATTTCACAGAGGATAGTAATCGGATTCGCAACCGCACCACCGTATACACCGGAATGCAAATCGCGGTTAGGTCCGGTTACTTCCACTTCCACATAACTCAACCCACGCAGACCAACATCAATACTCGGAATATCGTTCGCAATGATGGATGTATCTGAAATCAGAATCACATCTCCGGTCAGGCGGGCTTTGTTCTCACGGATCCATTGTCCGAGATGAGCAGATCCCACTTCCTCTTCCCCTTCAATCATGAATTTCACGTTACAGGTCAATAAACCCTGCTTCATCATCAGTTCGAAGGCTTTCACGTGCATAAACACCTGACCTTTATCATCGCAGGCTCCACGAGCATAAATTTTACCATCCTTGATAACCGGCTCAAAGGGAGGTGAATCCCATAAATCCAGTGGGTCGGGAGGTTGAACATCATAATGACCATACACCACAACTGTCGGCAAGGCAGGATCAATCATTTTCTCCGCATACACGATCGGGTGTCCCGGAGTAAGGCAAACTTCTGCTTTATCAGCACCGGCAGCCACGAGTGAATTTTTCACAAACTCAGCGGCCCGTACCACATCCTGCTTGTATTTCGAATCTGCGCTCACGGATGGAATCTTCAATAAATCCACTAATTCGCCCAGAAACCGGTCTTTATTTTGTTCAATATAAGGTTGAATCTTGTCCATAAATTGGGTAGTTTTGTTGAGACAAAAGTAATTCATCCATCTGAGTTTATTCAGCCGGATATCGAACCTTTAAGGCGAATTCAAATCCTCCTTAAGATTACCTGAAAACACGAACAAAACCTTTATTACATCATTGAAAATGAAGCTCCTGCGACTTTTATCGATTATCTTTTTAGTGACTTATGTTCAGTTAGCAGCAGCACAGGTACCTCCGAATGATGAATGTGACGGCTCTACCTTTCTGTATCTCGACCAAACGGGCAACACCTGCGTAAGTGATTCTACCGTGGGTGCTACTCCGGATGGTGCCTTTAATGCCTGCGATGCGACCACGCTGGCCCCAATTCCAGCCGGAGGGAATGAAGTATGGTTTTCCTATGTAGTTTCAGGCTCTGTAAATACTATTACCGTAACTCCTATCGGTGTAAATCCGGCCCAGAAAGTTTCGGTAACAGTGATTAACGGCAACTGTTTCGGAGGTGGAAGCACCAACGTTTGCAATTCTGCTCCTACCGCTATCGATCAGGCATCTGTTGCATTTACTTCGTTTGCCGGCACACAAATATGGTTCTATGTTACCGCGCTGGAAGCAGATGGTGAGTTTCTGGTTTGTGTTTCGAGTACGAATGGATTTATCACTCCTGCATTGAGTTGCAATTCGGCGACTTCGCTCTGCAACACCTACGATTTCACTTCACCCGGCAGTGCCCAGCCCGGAACTTCTCCGACGCCGTCTTGCTTCAATTCACCTCCTGTTCGTCCCTTCTGGTATAAATTCACTTCCGGCTATACAGGTCCTCTGGAGTTTACCGGTTTCCCTACCAATGTAGGTGGATTCCGTTGGGCTTTGTATGATATTACCTCCGGATGTCCGGGTACTGAAATTGCCTGCAACTCCGTTTATGATCCGTTTCTTCCTTTTGGGATGTCGTCGTCGGTTGTGAATTGTAATACACCGTATTGTCCACCTGTAAATATTGCGCTGGGAAATACCTATGCGTTGATGATTGACGATACTTCTCAGACAGGTTCCGGGTTTGATTTCACCTGGGGGTATGATGTGAAATTTCTGCCTACATCTAATTTCGATGTGGACTCACTTGTAGGATGTGGAACTCTTACCGCAGATTTTTCTGACAATTGCATTTACAACCCAAGCACGAATTATAACTTCAATTACGGAGATGGAACTCCACCTGTTACCGGCAGCGGAGCAGCGTTCAGTTTACCATCACATACGTATGGTCCGGGTAGATACCTCGTCAC
>JBIIRF010000170.1:0-5529 GCA_044341715.1 Bacteroidia bacterium
ATGTTTGGTACGATAACGAATATGGATATAGTCGTCAGGTAATCCGTTTTGCAAAGTATTTATCAGACGTAATACGTTTGACCTATTACTAAGATAAATTGATATATAAAAGAAAGGCCGTCTCTAAAAGGAGATGGCCTTTTTTGTTTCCGGAGGATATCTGAATTTTATCTGAAACAAAATCCGCGCAAATCTGCATTATCTGTTTCATCCGTGTTCCCTCTAATATATTAGAATAGAACAGGCGATTCTTCGATATATAATGGAGTGATTATTCTCCTAAGTAACTTTTGAGAATCCTGCTCTTGTTTTTATGGCGGAGTCTTCTCAATGCCTTCTCTTTAATTTGTCGTACACGTTCTCTGGTCAGATCAAATTTAGCACCGATTTCCTCGAGTGTGAGTCCATGTCCGAGACCAATGCCGAAAAACAGTTTGATTACTTCCCGTTCACGGTCAGAGAGTGTGCTGAGTGATCGTTCTATTTCTTTACGCAGAGAATCATTGATGAGTTGTACATCCGCACGTGGCGATTCAACATTTTCAATAACGTCCAGTAATGTGTTTTCTTCTCCTTGCACAAAGGGGGCATCCATTGAAACATGTCGTCCGGAAATTCTTAATGCATCTACTATTTTATCAATCGGTATATCCGTAATAGCTGCGATTTCTTCATAGGATGGTTCCCGTTCAAATTCCTGTTCAAGCTTGCTGAATGCTTTGCTGATACGACTTAAAGATCCCACCTGATTTAGCGGGAGTCGTACAATGCGTGATTGCTCTGCAATGGCCTGAAGGATACTCTGGCGTATCCACCATACAGCATAGGAAATGAATTTAAATCCCCGTGTTTCATCAAACCGTTTTGCTGCTTTGATGAGACCGAGATTTCCTTCGTTGATGAGATCCGGTAAACTGAGTCCCTGGTTTTGATACTGCTTGGCTACAGAAACAACAAAGCGCAGATTGGCACGCGTCAGTTTGTCCAACGCTGATTCATCTCCTTCTTTAATAAGTCGTGCAAGACGCACTTCTTCTTCAGCCGGAATCATTGGTTCTTTGCCAATGTCTGTTAAGTACTTCTCTAAAGAAGCACTCTCCCGGTTGGTGATCGATTTGCTAATTTTCAGTTGACGCATAGGCTGATTTAGTCACTGCTGAAAATTGAAATGGCGGTTCTGTGTCTAACAAATTTAGAAGAAAAACTTTACAAAACGTAAATTGATGAAAATAAAAAAGGGCGCTTACGGGCGCCCTGACAAATCTTTTTGGTCTCTACAAATTACATGCCGAAACCATAATACGCTCTCATTCCGTTGGGGTAAACACCTTCTATCAATACTCCACCACGTTTGCTGGAGAGGTATTCAGTAACTTCTCCGGCAGATTTAACTTCCATGTTGTCGATGGAGGTGATGATAAATCCTTCACGTAATCCTGCTGCCTTTAACTTGCCGGTCTGAAGTTCTTTTACTTTGACTCCACTTCTTACACCTAATTTGCTTAATTCATTCTCAGGTGCCATTTCGAGTGTTGCTCCAAGTAAACTGATGGTTTCGTTTCTGGTGACCTTTGTGTTGCCTTCCTTGTTGCGTAGAATTACCGGGATTGTTTTAGTGGTGTTGTTTCGGATAACGGCTACATCGATTTTATCACCCGGACGATATCGTCCAACCTGTTCCTGTAACTCCGGCGATGTTTTGATGCTTACTCCGTTTATAGAGGTAATAATGTCGCCTTCTTTTATACCTGCATCTTCCGCAGCTCCTCCATCAGTAAGTCCGTTTACATAAACTCCGTTGAGTGTTTTTAATTCTTTCTCTTTCGCAAGTGCTGCATCAACTTCCCGAATGCTGACTCCAATGAAACCGCGCTGTACAGTACCAAACTCTACCAGATCATCTACAACCTTCTTAACTATATTTACTGGGATAGCAAAGGAATATCCTGAATAGGATCCGGTATTGGACGCTATGGCAGCATTTATACCAATCAATTCACCTCTGGTATTTACCAAAGCTCCTCCTGAATTACCTGGATTAACGGCCGCGTCGGTTTGAATGAATGACTCGATTGGAAATTTCTGGTCGGGGAGTATATGAATGTTTCTTGCTTTTGCACTCACAATGCCTGCAGTTACTGTAGAGGTGAGGTTGAACGGATTTCCCACAGCCAATACCCATTCTCCCACTTTTACATCATCCGAGTTTCCATAGGTAGAAAAGGCGAGGTCTTTTGCTTCGATTTTCAAAAGTGCGAGGTCGGTACTGGGATCAACTCCCACCACTTTGGCCGTATAGGTTGATTTATCATCGAGTGTCACTGATACCATTTCTGCGTTTTCCACTACATGGTTGTTGGTGACAATATAACCATCCGCGGAGATTATTACTCCGGAACCTGTTGATTGCTGCTGTGGCATCTGTTGTGGAGCAGGATTTCCCCAGAAGAAATTAAATGGGTCGAAAAACTGACTATTATAACCTTGTTGTCGGGCATAAGTGGTAGTGACGTGTACAACTGTTGGTACTGTACCTTCTGCCGCTATTGTAAAATCTGCCGGTGCGGAAACCGGACCTTCATAATTGATTTGGCGGGCCGGTGTACGGCTGGCGTATCCATCCAGATTGGAAGGCGAGCTATCTTTGATGAATTGGTGAAAGATGCCTGCACCCGCCATTCCGGCTATCAGTGCCAAGGCAACCATTATTCCGCTTTTTTTAATCGTTTCCATACCTTTTATAATCTGTTTTTCTTTGATGATATCATTAATACGTAACGAGGGCAAAATTATTTCCTCATTAATGAATCGAATATGAATTTAACAAGCATTTAACGAGCAGATCTTATACTGGCCGGTTTAATTCTCTAAAACAAATGCCCGGCAGCTATAGTTTTCAAAGGGATTTATTTTTCTTTATTTCCATGTTGCCTGTTTTCGGTAAATTTACGTCCGAAGCAACGGCCAGGTTCGGGTTGTTGGAGTAAAAGCAAATCTGCAAAAAATGAAATTAAACTTTCTGAAATATCAAGGTACCGGAAACGATTTTGTGATGGTGGATGCATGGAATGATGAGGTGGTTCTTTCGAATGATCAGGTTGGCTTTTTATGCGATCGTCGTTTCGGAATTGGTGCAGATGGATTGATGATAATCCGCCGTCATCCGGAACTTGACTTCGAAATGATTTACTATAATGCCGACGGTGCTCCTGGTTCTATGTGTGGTAATGGGGGCCGATGCATCGTTCGATATGCTTTCGATCAGGGATATATCGGAAAAGAAACCAGGTTCATGGCAAGTGATGGTCCGCATATGGCCCTGGTTATTGATCCGTTAACTGTGTCGCTGAAAATGGCAGAGGTTCAGGAGGTTGAAGAAAGAGGCAAGGACTTGTTTTTAAATACGGGATCTCCTCATTATATTCGCTTCGCTGAACGTGCAGATCTCCTTAACGTAGAAGAGGAAGGAAGGCAGATCCGCTACAATGATGAATTCAGAGAAAAGGGTACCAATGTTAACTTTGTAGAGCAACGAGGTACTGAGTTGTTCGTTCGGACTTATGAGCGTGGAGTAGAGGGAGAAACCCTGAGCTGTGGTACTGGAGTCACTGCAGCAGCGCTTGCAATGGCTTATGTGAATAAAACGGAAGGAAGTGCTTCAACAGGTATCATTACTCCCGGAGGTCAATTGAAAATAAAATACAATTATAAAAACAACAGATTTACTGATATCTGGCTGGAAGGTCCTGCCACTTTCGTGTACAAGGGAACTATAGAAATATGATCAGAGGAAATAGTGTTTTATTAAGAGCACTTGAGCCGAAAGATGTGGATCTGATGATGATCTACGAGAATGATTCGGATATATGGCCGGTGAGTGGAACCTTGGCGCCTTATGCCCGATATACTCTGGAGCAGTATTATGCAAATGCAACTCAGGATATCTACGCTGCAAAGCAACTCCGTCTGGCTATTGAACTTGTAGTAGAAACTCCCGAACCTGGTGCTACAATCGGGTATATTGATTTGTTTGAGTTTGATGCGCAGCATCGTCGTGCCGGAGTAGGAATTCTGATAGGTGATAAGGAAAGTCGTCGAAAAGGATATGCTGCTGAGGCGTTGAATCTCCTCGTTAAACATTGTTTTAATACGCTGAACTTACATCAGCTCTACTGCCATATCGATAATGATAATGAAGCCAGCCTTCGCCTTTTTTCTAAAGTTGGATTCAGAACATGCGGCGTGATGCGTGACTGGATTGTGTATGAAGGTAAATGGCATAATGTTTCTGTTTTGCAATTGGTGCGTCCCGGTATTATCCTCTAAATCTCCCAATATGAGTCACCGGCGGACCGTTTTTTTACTCTTGTTAATTGGGTTGTTTAATTGGTTTTGTCAGGAAGTTAAAAATGCTTCTCCCCGTGAGGTTGCATTGGCACGTACTACTTATGCCGGACTTCTTGATTCGGCAAAATATGTCGGAATGAATACCTGTAAATCCTGTCATGTAAATGTTCACGAAACTTTTATGCATACAGGAATGGGGATGTCGTTTGATTCAGCATCTCGTACGAAAAGCGCCGGCAATTACGATAATCATATCGCTGTATATGATAAGTACAAGAATTTTTATTATCAGCCTTATTGGAAGGAGGAAAAATTGTTCTTTCGTGAATTCAGACTCGAGGGAAAGGATACAGTACATCTTCGCGAAGAACAGGTGAAGTACATTGTAGGCTCGGGACAGCATACGAATTCGCATATGTGGGAGAGTAACGGTTATCTCTTTCAGGCTCCATTGACCTATTATACGCAGAAAGGAAAGTGGGATCTTCCACCTGGATTTGAAAACGGTGATAATAGCCGATTTAATCGTCTGATTGGATTGGAATGTATGTCCTGTCATAATGGTTATCCGGAATTTGTTCAGGGTTCAGAGAATAAATTCTCAGCAGTGAAAAATGGCATTGACTGCGAACGTTGTCATGGTCCTGGCAGTATTCATGTAGCAGAGAAATCACAAGGTATTCTTATTGATACTGCGCTGCAGATTGACTATTCGATTGTGAATCCATCCAAATTGCCAATTGATTTGCAGTTTGATGTTTGTCAGCGTTGTCATATCCAGGGAAATGCAGTGCTGCGCGATGGAAAGTCCTTCTTCGATTTTAAACCGGGTATGAAATTATCGGAGGTGATGAATGTATTTATGCCAATTTATAGTAATAGTGAGAATGCGCATATCATGGCATCACATGCGGAAAGGTTAAAAATGAGTAAATGCTTTGTGAGCACAGATACGAAGATCCGTTCGATGAATCCGAAGGAGGCAGGATTGAAGCCGTATAAAAACGGACTAACATGCATCACTTGCCATAATCCTCATGTATCAGTAAAGGTTAGCGGTAAAGATCAGTTTAATGCGGCTTGTAATAATTGTCATTCCGGTACTGCACAGGTAAATTGTTCAGCAGATCCGTTGGTAAAGAAAAAGGCAAATGATAATTGTGTGAGTTGTCATATGCCTTC
>JBIIRF010000008.1:0-16714 GCA_044341715.1 Bacteroidia bacterium
TCTTAATCCTGGGCACCTTTAAAATTATTCCACTTCGTCCGCAATCCATACACCAATGGGCGCAATGTGACAGAGCTAGTGTAGCCTGGAATTATTATACTACTGATACTGATTTTTTTCATCCACGCGTAAACAATACTGATAATGGTTCCGGAATTACAGGAATGGAATTTCCGATTGTTCAGTACGTTGTCTCATTACTTTATCGACTCTTTGGTTTTCATGAATGGTTATATCGCTTAACCACCCTTATTATTTTTACCATTGGAGCATTTTCTGTGTACAGAATTGCCAGGTATTTTATTCAGGATAAAATGTACGCCCTTCTAATAATGGGCTGGTATTTCTGTTCACCATTATTGGCGTTTTATTCTACTAGTTTTTTACCTGATATTTATAGTTTAAGTTTTGCAATGATTTCATGGGCTGCATTGCTCAAGTTAAAGGATAGATACACCGGAATAACCATGATGGGCTGGTTAGTGCCACTGTTACTTTCCTGTCTTATAAAACCCAATTCACTTATTCACCTGCCGGTAATGTTATTTTTTCTTTATAGGGAAGGTGTTTGGAGTAAGAAGACCCGGATACAGCTTTCCGGTTGCTTTTTGATAGTGGTTGCTGCTACTTTTTCCTGGTATTATTATGCATCATGGTTAAGTAAGTCTGTTCAATCAGAGGTTTTCTTATTACATGTTCGTCCACCCAACAGTTGGCAAGAGGTAAAGGATGTATGGGAGAGAGTAAGGCTCGACTGGTTAGAAAGGATATATCATCCGTGGATTCTGATTCTCATTTTGGTAAGCGGATTGATATTGCTGGTTGTAGAGCGACCGTTTAGAAATAAACTGGCGACATATACATTGATTATGCTATTCAGTTGTAGTGCATTTCTCTATGTAATGTTTTTGCAATTGTCTTATCATGATTATTATTTTATCACCATGTTTCCATCATTGGTTTTTCTATTGATATTTATTTTCAGTAGTATTAATGCTCGTGTGAATACACGCGGGAAATACGTATTTGCAATTATAGTTTTGGGTTTACTGGCGGTTCAGTTCTATTTCGCAAAATCACATGTACGTTATGCACATAAGAAAGGAAGTTGGATGTATGGTTCTATGCACAATGATCTTTATTTTGACTCAGATTATTTCTTGACTTCGGCAGGAATAGCACCGGACGATCAGGTTATCTGTATTTTTGATCATTCGCCCAATATCTCATTATACTTGATGGGTCGTCGTGGAGTAACAATACCCTGTCGGGTGGTGCCTGAAACATTATTGGGTTATTTAAACTCCGGCCGATTCAAATATGTGGTATACAATCAGTTCAGTGGAATAGAGGGGGTTTCCTTTAAGCCGGATGATTTCCCTCTTGAACCTGTATTGGAAAAGAATGGCATTCAGGTATTTAAATTATCTTCGTCCTTTCATCCCAGTGGTGTACAAGTCCCATTATCTCCATGGAATTAAGTATCATTATTCCCATATACAACGAAGAGGGTAATTTACAATTGCTCTACGAACGTATATCAAAGGTTGCCTCGAGTATTACAAATGATTACGAATTAATTTTTATTAATGACGGTAGCAGAGATAATTCACTGCCTTTGATTGTATCAATGGCTCTAAGTGATCAGCATGTACGTTATATCAACTTCTCACGAAATTTCGGTCACCAGATTGCCGTAACAGCCGGTATTGATCATTGTACAGGAGAAGCTGTGGCTATTATTGATGCTGACCTTCAGGATCCTCCGGAGTTAATTGTTGAGTTGTACAACAAAATGAATGAAGGGTATCAGGTTGTATATGCCCGTAGGAGAAGTCGTTCAGGGGAAAGTTTTATGAAGAAGTTTACAGCGAAAATGTTTTATCGTATTCTGGCGAAAATTACTTCAATTAAAATTCCTGTAGATACGGGTGACTTCAGAATTATGCATCGAAAGATTATCGATGTGCTCAAACAAATGCCCGAGCAGCAGAAATACCTTCGTGGTCAAATAGCGTGGGCCGGATTCAAACAAACCTATATACTCTACGACCGAGATGAGCGACACGCTGGTTCGACTGGATATACATATAAAAAAATGATTCGATTTGCATTGGATGGTATAACCGGCTTCTCGAATCTTCCATTGAAGTTTGCCACCATTGCAGGTTTCATTGTGAGCGGTGTAACGTTCCTTGTTAGTTTATATGCGTTGTATGCACGATTTATCGCCAAAGATTATGTACCAGGATGGACATCGCTGATTTTAGCCGTATTGTTTATTGGTGGAGTACAGCTAATCTCTATTGGTATCATAGGTGAATATATGAGCAGAATGAGTGCAAACGTGCGTAACCGGCCGTTGTATATTGTGGATCATTCAAATTTGGATAGTAAGTAAATACCAATCTAACTTCAATAATTCTCATAGATGAAATAAGTTAATGCGAAATAGCAATCCTTTTTTGATCGTAATATAAATACAATTTCAATGAAGAATATTCTAAAATCATCATCCATTAATGAAAAGAACTGGTGGAAGATATTGTTTTTTACTTTGTTGGGATTAGCAGTCAGCTTTCGATGGGTTGATCATGGCTGGGAAAAGATTGTCGATAGTGATGGACGTGGATATTATGCCTATTTGCCGGCAATATTTAGTTATCATGATCTGGATTTTCGCTATTTTTTTACAGGGAGACTTGATGTACCTATTGATTACACCACAAACTTCCTTTTCATTATTGATGGGCATTATGTAATCAAGTATCCTCCGGGAGTAGCAGTAATGTTAATTCCGTTTTATGGTCTAGCTACTTTGTTCTCACTGTTATTTGGATTTGAAATGAATGGTTACAGCTTTTTTTATCAGATTATGGTTAGTTTAGGTGCAATATTTTATTGCATACTTGGACTACGCTGGATGATGGAATTGTTAAAACGAATGGGTGTTACATCCGGATTAGCCATTGCAGTTTCTGTTACTATGTTGTTCGGAACTAATCTGCTCAATTATGTTATTCATGAACCAAGTATGTCGCATGTTTATTCATTTGCTGCAATTGCCGGGTTTTTGGTTTTTATAAAGCGATTTATTGATTCAGCAGAAAAAAAACAATTGTTATATGCAGCTATTGCACTTGGTTTAATCATTCTGATTCGGTCTGTTAATGGCGTTATTATATTTGCTGTGCTGTTCTTCTTTCACGATTTTCAGGAAATCAAAAAATTCGTTACCAATTTATTTTCAGATTGGACGGTTCTTGTTAAGTGCGTAGTTGCGATAGTTGTTATAGCAGCAATTCAACCATTTCTGTGGTATCTGCAAAATGGACATTGGTTTGTCTGGACCTATCTTGGAGAAACTTTTCGATGGGAAAGTCCCGAAATTCTTAAGGTTTTGTTTAGCTATAGAAAAGGTTGGTTAGTATATACTCCATTTATGCTACTATTATTTCCTGCCTTTTTTTATATCCTTTATTCTCGAAGTATTTTCCGTATTACTGGTTTTTTACTATTTTGGGTACTGCTTGTTTATATCATTTCATCCTGGTGGTGCTGGTATTACGGTGGTAGTTTCGGTCAGCGTGCCTTTATTGAATTTTATCCGGTTGCAGGCATGTGCTTTAGCCCAATGCTTGTTAAAATTTCGAAAGGTAAAACAATTCATCTTCTATCAGGAGTCATGTTCATTTGTGTCATATTGAATCTGATTCAATCTTATCAATATAAATATCATATTTTGCATTATGACTCTATGGATAAAGCCAAATACTGGAGTGTATTTCTCAAAACAGGGAAACAGTATGAATGGATGGTATTTATTAATCCAAATGAAATGACTCCGGATGAATTAAAAGAAAAGGTAGTTATGAAGTCATTTAATGATTTTGAATCCTGTGGTGTTCAGTCGGAATGGAATCCATGTAAAAGTGATTATTCTGAATCAGCAGTTTCAGGAAATCATGTTGCAGAGTTTGGCGGAGAAGAGAATAGTTACTCTCCAATGTATAAGAAGTTGGTGACTGGAGTTTCGGATACTTCTGTCATTTTTTTCAGAGGCTATGTGAATAAATCAGATCTAAAAGGTTCAACAAATATTGTAATTGCAATTGATGACTCATCAGGAAAGAATATCTATCAGTATAAAGTTCCGTTGAATCAAATTTTAGCTTCCAGCGAATCCAGTAATGAGAATTTTAAAATGATCAGTTCTACAATGAAATTACCAATGCCTATTAATAACAAAACATTGGTAGTTTATTTAATTGCTCCTGATCAAAATTTGAAACTTGACGATGTTCTTCTTTTGGTCTGTAACAAATAAACTAGATTGACTATTTATATATTTGAAGTAGGTTGGATTTGATAGAGTGCAGTTTGATTGCTATGTAAAAAATTGATTATTAGTCATTTGTAATTGCTTATTGGAATTAGCTAAATTGGATTTTAAAGTATATTTGCAGCATGAGGACATATAAAATATTCATACTCGTTATTGTGTTTGGTACAATTTTCAGTTGTGGCAAGAAGGAAGAAAAATTTGTTGTGAAATATACAAGTGACATGGATACTCAAATTGGGTGGACTGACAACCCGTTGCCACACCTGATAAAAAGCCCAAATGCCCATTCGGGTAGTTTTATCTGCAGGCTAGACTCTGTCCATCCTTATTCACCAACATTTAATATGCATGTTTCCGATATTTCCCGTGATAAATTTTCAAAAGTCAAATTGAAGGCATGGATGAAAGCAGAAAGTATAGTCGCACATCCGCATCTGGTATTGGATATCCGGAATTCCAATAATGAAACAGTAGAATGGTTGGCAAAAGATTTTACTGGCCCTGTTTTGAATACGAAAGAGTGGGAATTGTATGAATTTGAAGTTAATCTTGCTGAAAAAGATCGTTTGAAGGAATCAAACATTTATAGAATTTACGCAAGTAATGGCAAGGCAGATGCGGTTTTATGCGACGATATTGAAGTTATTTTTTATTAATTAAAATGAAACCTAATCGTGGTTATTTCATTGCATTCATTTTGTCTGCTGGTATTTGGTTTTACTTTAGTTACATTTTCAGATTTGACAGATTGTATGGCGATGCCGCCGCTTATTTGTTCAATATAATCAATGAACTCAAATTCAGTATTGCTCACCAACGACCAGCTGGCTATTTAATTGAATTTATTCCCTTGATTCTAGCAAGGAGTAATGCATCCATGGAGTCGATAATCGCATGGATGTCGTTTAATGAATCAATAGTTTTGATACTTTTCTCTTTCACAGCAGTGTTTTTGATGAAGGATGTAAAGCTGGGCTTAGCTGTATTGTTGCCCTTTTTTCTGGGTGACAGGTACAATTACTTTAATCCGGTTTCAGAGTTAATTTTAGCAGCCCCAGTCCTGATTCTTTCTATCGGATGTCTGGATAAGTATGGAACCAGAATCTGGGCTAATCTTTTATTTCTGCCGATGATAATTTTTCTTATCTTCTCTCACCCTTTGTATAATTTATTGCTTCCAGTCAGCTATTTATTACTGCTTCTCAATAAAAAAATGCCCATTAAATGGATTCTGATCCATACGTTAACATTGATTCTTACCATGGTCTATAGGTATATTACCTTGATGGATTATGATAAAAAACAATTAGCGGTAGAGCATCATCTAGACATTTTTAATACGATTCAATTTTATCTGAATCATTCAAATACTGTATTTCTTTTGCAGTCTTTTCTGGGTTTAATTATTGTTACTTTGGTCTCGCTTTACCTTTTTTACAAGGCCAAAAAGAAATTGATGGCCATCATAGGTTTTTTGTTTTCTGCCGGAATGATATTGCTGATTTTGTACAAATTCAGTCATCTTTTCCCGGATACGATGGAGCCATTTGAAAGATATTTGTTCCCGGTATCTGTATTTTCTGGCTTGTTATTTTATTTTTCCACTCAGCAAAGAGATGAAAAATGGATACCATATTTACTTATTGCAGTTTTTATTTATCAAAGTGTTCAACTATTCAATTATGGTAAAGTTGTTCAAAACAGAAACCTTCAATTGAAAGGTTTGATTGAATATGCACAATCACATAATGAGTCAAAAGTTATTGTAAAGTATTCGAACTTCAATCCGAAGAGGCTCGGTCATGATTGGATAATGACCACTGAATCCATGTTGTTATCCCGAATTATTGGAAACAGGAAGTTAGTACAGGCAGCAGTTTATGAATCGTTTGACCCTGCACTTAGAAGCAATATCACCCCGTTTCAATATGTTCATTTTCCTTGGTGGGCTATTGATATTAATTCACTCAACCCTGAATATTTTAGGTTTTATCCCCAGCCATTCAGTCATTGCAATACTCCCACCGACAGCCAAACTGTGGCACAATTAGAGGGAAATAAATTTAAGATAGAACTTTCTCCATCTGGTTTTAAAGTCAATAAAAAAGCAGACGCTATATTGGCAATAATTACTAATAATTCTAACATTACTGTTAGTTCTGGACTAGAGGCGCCATCTGTGCTCTTGGGTTATTGTTGGCGCCAAGATGGAAATGACGTTATGTTTCGTGAAGGATTTCCGCTTTTGGCAGATCTAAGGCCCGGAAAATTGAAGCAGCTTCTTTTTTTGGATATGCCTTCCAAAAAGGGAAACTATAATCTGTCTTTCTATTTCTTAATCAATGGTAAGGACCGTATTTATTTAAACTCTTTGTCAGACATTTCAGTTGATTGACAGATATAAATAAGTGATATTAAGGCTAAAACAATATCTTTGCCACTGATTAAATACAAATGCGAGTAACTGAATTCTTTGAATTATTTGTAAAGGAGTTGGAGAACCAACCTTCTTTATGGTCCTATTATAAATATCACACTGATCAAAAGAGTCTTTCTTTCCGGAAAGCGTATTTCTGTCAACGACTAGAATACATCGCCAATGCCATACAGAAAAAGGAATCCATTACCTGGGATCTTGGGTGTGGCTATGGTACAACGGCTATTTTTTTAGCATTGAATGGCTTTAAGATTCATGGAACTACATTGGAGTTTTATTACAAAGAAATTCCTGATCGGATAAAGTACTGGTCACAATATGGTGATGTTTCAGGGTTTACTTTTGATTATGAAGATCTATTTGAACCTTCTGTTGAGCGCCCTGCTTTTGATTATATCATCGTTCAGGATACCTTGCATCATCTGGAACCATTGGGTCAGGCTCTTCACATTTTGCATGATCATCTGAAATCAGATGGTGAGATGATCGTAATTGAAGAGAACGGGGCAAACATTATTCAATCGCTTAAACTTTATAAGCAAAGGGGAAATAATCGGGTCATCGAATTCTATGATGAACGCTTGAAGAAAACCATTCTCCTGGGCAACGAAAATATTCGTTCATTGAATACCTGGAGAAAGGAAATGTTTGCTCAGCAACTGGAAGTTATTGATGGAAGCGTTCAATATGTGCGTATGTTTCCTCCATCGCTGTTTAACAAGTATGGATATGAAAATGCTATTCGCAAGGAGCAATCCCTTTGGAAATCCAATGCATTGGCAAAAGAATATTTCTTTTTTGGTATAAACTTCATCGCGAAACACGCAAAATCATAAATGGAGCTCAAATTAAAGTAACTCTATCTACATGAATCAGCCATCGAAATTATCTGTTGTTATTCCTGCTTTTAACGAGGCCCGTACCATTCATTTGATTCTCGACAAAGTAAAGGCGGTGAAATTATTGAAGGACATCTCAATGGAAGTGATCGTAGTGAATGATTTTTCTACAGATGATACACTTGCTGCCCTTGACAATTATAAATCGTTGAATCCTTCATTTCCAATGACTGTTTTTTCTCAGCCTGTCAACATGGGAAAAGGTGCAGCTTTGCATCGGGGAATAAAAGAAGCTACCGGTGACTTTATCATTATTCAGGATGCAGATCTCGAGTATGATCCGGAGGAGTTTAATATACTGTTAAAACCTGTGCTGGATGGTTTTGCAGATGTCGTTTATGGATCACGTTTTACAGGTGGACGCCCTCATAGAATACTCTTCTTCTGGCATACGATCGGTAATAAATTCCTGACTGCACTTTCCAATATGTTTACCAATCTCAACCTTACAGATATGGAAACATGTTATAAATTGTTTCGTCGTGAGATTATTCAGTCTGTCCAATTGAAAGAAAACCGTTTTGGATTTGAACCTGAAGTAACTGCTAAAATAGCACGCATTCCGAACTTGCGCATCTACGAAGTCGGTATTTCGTATTATGGTCGTACTTATGCTGAGGGGAAAAAGATTAATTGGAAGGATGGGTTCAGAGCAATTTATTGTATTCTGCGGTATAATCTTTTTAAGTAATCGCTATTGTTTCAGACCTTTTATCGTCATCGTTCCATAGCCGCCTAATCCGCCTGAACGGAAATAAATAATGGCTGAATCATTCCGGAAATCAAAGCTGCGAATGGTAGGACCCGGCACCTGCGATTCATAGCATCTTAAAGTGGAATCTATTTTGAAAACATAACCATCTGCTACGATGGAACTATCAGTGGTATCTTTTACAACCGTAAATGACCAGGCATAAGTGGTATCTGAAGAAGTAGGAGGCATACCCATCATCCAAAAGTAATTGTTCTTGGTTCCTACATAATTTCCAACAACGGCATCTCTGTAATCAACCGGTGTGGTCGGCCCCGGATCCTGTGGGTCGTCGTTATCTTCTTTTTTGCAGGCGAACAAAGTGGTAATAATGATAGCAGATAAAAAGAGCTTTTTCATGGTAGTTAGGGTTCGGTAGTATAAAATTACTCAATCTGGTTTAATATTGCAACAGAAATGGGAGAGTTTACATTCAAGGAACACGACGAAGAAGGACTGCATACCCTGGAAGCAATCCAGGATGCAAGGAATTTTAATGGATGGATGTATGAGGAAGTGGTGCCTTACTTGTCAGGAAATATACTCGAGGTAGGTAGTGGAATCGGAAATATATCCTCCTTCTTCATTGAACGAAAATCTGAAATTACCCTTAGCGATATCCGTGAGAATTACTGTCATGCTCTCGCCCAAAAGTTTCCTTATCAGCCCCTGCTCAACCTGGATCTGGTACACCCCGAATTTACGTCTGTTTATCAGCGTTATTTAGGGCAGTTCGACAGTGTTTTCGCTCTTAACGTGGTGGAACATATTGAAGACGATTTACTGGCTTTACAGAACATCTACCGGCTTCTCAAACCCGGAGGTAAGGTCTTGATTCTTGTCCCGGCAGGCCCGCTTCTCTACAATAAACTCGATAAAGGCCTTTTCCATTACCGACGCTATACCCGCTCTTCTCTCCAAAAATGTATCCAAGCAGCCGGTTTCAATATCTCTAAAACCTGGTCGTTTAATGCCCTTGGTATTCCGGCATGGATTACCGGCGGACTCCTCTTCCGCGAGAAGGAAATTAAAAAAGGGCAGATGAACGCTTACGATAAACTGGTCCCGATTGCCCGCTTCCTCGATCAGGTCACCTTCAGGAAGATCGGCTTATCGGTCATTTGCGTGGGAGAAAAGCCTCTTTAAAGACCAGATCACTCAGCGATTATCCGATGATTTCATCCTGCCGCCTGTCTGAGATTTTCTTAGGCCTGATAAACATGTATTCCTTCAGATCCACGCAGAAAATTTCACCATTTTTCCAATTTATAGACTTTTCCCATTTCGGGACGGTTGATTGTGAAGAACATTTTCATGTGAATCAACAAGTTACGGTGAAATAAAAATTGTTAATACTGTTTGCAAATCGGAATATTTATCCTACTTTTGCCCTCCCATTTAAAATCTAAATTAAAATCGTGGATACGTTAAGTTACAAAACCGTATCGGCTAATGCCAAGACCGTTACCAAGGAGTGGGTGGTACTGGATGCTAAGGACCAAGTGTTGGGCCGTTTTGCATCACAGGCTGCTATGATGCTCCGTGGTAAGCATAAAGCCAATTACACCCCGCACGCAGACTGCGGAGATCATGTGATCATCATTAATGCTGATAAGATTCGTCTCACAGGCCGTAAATGGACTGAGCGTGAGTACGTATCTCATACCGGTTATCCGGGTGGACAGCGTTTCGTTACGCCGGCTAAGCTGATTATTCAGAAGCCTACCGCCGTAGTTGAAAAGGCGATTTACGGCATGTTGCCAAAAACTCGTCTCGGAAACGCTATCAAAGGCAATCTCTTCATTTATGCCGGCGCAGAGCATCCACATGGTGCACAGCAGCCGAAAGCGGTAACCTTAAAGTACTGATAGGAAAACATGGAAATTACACATACCATAGGTCGTCGTAAGACCGCTGTTGCCCGCGTTTATGTACAAACCGGTAACGGTACAATCAAAGTGAACAATAAGGATTACAAAGAGTATTTCCCGACACTTCCATTGCAAAACCTCATTAAGCAGGCGTTTGATCTTTCGAAAACAACAGATCAGTACGATGTAAATGTGAATGTATTTGGTGGCGGATACAATGGTCAGGCGGAGGCAATCCGTATGGCTCTTGCCCGGGCACTTTGTAAAATCAATGCCGAATATCGCCCGGTGTTAAAGGCGAATGGTTTGCTAACCCGTGATCCACGTATGGTTGAACGTAAGAAGTTCGGTCAGCGCAAAGCACGTCGTCGCTTCCAGTTCAGTAAACGTTAATCCACATTCTTACAATTATATAATCAGCGTAATGATCAACGTAACGCAAGAAGAACTCCTCAATGCAGGTGTCCATTTCGGTCACTTAAAGCGCAAGTGGAATCCGAAGATGGCTCCGTACATCTTCATGGAGCGCAATGGAATTCATATCATCGATTTGAATAAAACCCACGCAAAACTTGAAGAAGCTGCAGCTGCTGTGAAGCAAATTGCAAAATCAGGTAAGAAAATTCTCTTCGTAGCTACAAAGAAACAAGCGAAGGAAATTGTTGCCGCTGCTGCTAAATCAGTAAATATGCCTTATATCACTGAGCGCTGGCCCGGTGGTATGTTAACCAACTTCGCTACGCAGCGTAAGTCAGTGAAGAAAATGACTTCATTGGATAAGATGCTGAGTGATGGTACTGTCGATAATCTTTCTAAGAAAGAGCGTCTGATGATGGCCCGTCAAAAGTCGAAGATGGAAAAACTGCTCGGTTCTATCGCAGACCTGAACCGTTTGCCTGCTGCACTCTTTATCGTAGATACGGTGAAGGAACATATCGCAGTAGATGAAGCGATCAATCTGGGAATTCCTACGCTGGCTATCAATGATACCAATAGCGATCCTTCATTAATCGATTTCCCGATTCCGGCGAATGATGATGCAAGTAAGTCTATTGAATTGATCATGCACATTATGGTGAAGTCAATCGAAGAAGGTTTGGCTGAGCGTAAAGTGGATAAAGAACAAGAGCGTGAACGCGAAGCTGCTAACGAAGAAGAAACAGAAGAACGCAAATTGACTGCGGTGGCAGATGAAGATGGCGGCGATGCTGCTCCTTCAGGCGGTGGTAACCCGAAAGGTGGCCCGCGTCCCCGTAAAGCTGGTCCTCGTAAATAAGCTAAGGATACAGAGAGCGGGATGTCAAAAGGCATCCCGTTCTTACTAAAAGGGAATTTCGTTTTTAATGATTTCTTAAAAGCGATTCAATCATTAAATAGTAATGGGATGGTAATATCATCCCGATTCATTCAAGAAAAAAATACCAATAATAAAATGTCAACTACTGCTCCAGTTACAGCTGCCGATGTAAACAAACTGCGTCAAATGACCGGTGCCGGCATGATGGATTGTAAAAAAGCACTCGCTGAGTCGGGTGGAGATTTCGACCAGGCTGTCGATTATCTTCGTAAAAAGGGCCAGAAAGTAGCCGCTAACCGCGCTGATCGTGAGGCGAAGGAAGGATACATTATCGCAAAAGCAAATGCTGATAATACTGCCGGTTACCTGATTTCCGTAAGTTGCGAAACTGACTTCGTTGCGAAGAACCAGGATTTCGTGAATTTCGTTGAAGGAATTCTTAACGTAGCAATGACGAATGATCCTGCTGATGTGGATGCGCTGAAAGCTCTTTCACTCGACGGTACTTCGATCAACGATAAATTGTTCGATATGATCGGTAAAATCGGTGAGAAAATCGAACTGAGTGCGTACGAAAAAATTACTGCTCCTAAAGTAGTGGTGTATAATCACCCTGGAAATCGTCTGGCTTCTATGGTTGGACTTTCTTCTGCTACTGCTGCTGCGGATGCAGGTAAAGATGTAGCAATGCAGATTGCTGCAATGAATCCTGTTGCAATCGATAAAGATGATGTGGATAGCAGCGTGATCGAGCGCGAACTCGAAATCGCAAAAGATCAGATCCGCGCTGAAGGTAAACCTGAAGAAATGGTAGAGAAAATTGCGCAGGGTAAGCTCAATAAATTCTATCAGGAAAATACACTGTTGAATCAGGCGTTCGTGAAGGAAGATAAGAAATCCGTGAAGCAATACCTTGATGGTGTTGAGAAGGGATTGACGGTTTCCGTTTTCCGTCGCGTGCAAATCGGCTAAGTCTACAGATTACAGATAACATGTGGGGGCGTTTGCATAGAAAACGCCCCCTCTTGCTTTACAGATGCTTCAGATATTACAGATAGCTACAGATTTACGGAGGAGGGTTGCAGATTACAGATAGGTGCGGAGTGATTAGGATGCTACTGACTTTACGGATTTACAGAGTACAGATCCCTGAAGTAGTGCGGAGCACACTCCAGGGCGAGTATGATACCGATATACAGATTATAGGACTCTTTATGATTTGCAGATTACAGAAGTACAGATCGGGGGATTACTGATGGCGGTGCCGTGAAGTGTGGTGAAAAATATGCTTTGCTTGCAAAGTATATTTTTCAGCTCTACTTCACGGGATTACAGATAGACTCAGTTTAAGTTGTTGCACAGTATATTGAGATAACTTCTTAGTGACCCTCACAACCTGGAAACTTAAAAACCTAGAAACCTAAAACCTGAAAACTTCAAAACCTGGAAACTTAAAAACTTAAAAACCAATAAAACTTAGAAACCTAAAAACAATGTCTATTTCAAATTCAATTTCATTTATTCAGCAGCAGAATGTTCAGCTGCTTTTGCAACAATATGGTTCGCCATTGTATGTGTATAATGGTGATAAAATTGTTGAGCAGTATAAACGTTTAGTGAATGCATTTGATGGTGTTAAGTTAAAGTTGAAGTATGCAATGAAGGCGAATAATAATCTGCATATACTTCGTTTGTTGAGGAGTCAGGGTTGTGGATTGGATGCTGTGTCTATTCAGGAAGTGCAGTTGGGCTTGATGGCCGGATTTAGTGCTGATGAAATATTGTTTACACCGAACAGTGTTTCATTTGAAGAAATACTGGAAGCAGTGAATCTGGGTGTGCAGGTGAATATTGATAATATCTCTTTGCTCGAAAAGTTCGGTCATCAATATGGATCTTCGGTGCCGTGCTGTATTCGTATTAATCCACATATTGTTGCCGGTGGGACTTCCCATATCCAAACCGGACATATCGACTCGAAATTCGGAATTTCTATTCATCAGTTAAGGCATGTCTCCCGTATCGTTGAAAAGGAAAAAATTTATGTAAACGGGTTACATATGCATACCGGCAGCGATATTCTCGATTCAGGTGTATTCATTCGTGCAGCAGAGTTGCTCTTTGATGCTGCCACACAATTCCCCAACCTGGAATTCCTCGATTTCGGTTCCGGTTTTAAGGTGGCCTACAAGGAAGATGATGTAGTGACTGATGTTGATGAACTCGGCAAGGTCATTACGGAGCGTTTTAAAGCCTTCTGCGCTGAGTACGGACGTGAACTGGAGCTCTGGTTTGAACCGGGTAAATTTCTCGTCAGCGAGAGCGGATATCTGCTGGTGACCGTCAATGTGATTAAACAAACAACAGCAACCGTATTTGCCGGGGTCGACTCGGGACAAAATCACCTGATTCGTCCGATGTTTTATGATGCTTACCACCATATTGTGAACCTCAGCAATCCTCAGGGGACACCACGTATTTACACTGTAGTAGGCTATATCTGCGAAACCGACACTTTCGCCCTCGATCGCAAACTAAATGAAATAAGAGAAGGAGATGTGCTGGCTATCCTCAACGCCGGTGCCTACGGCTACACAATGAGCAATAACTATAACTCACGGCCACGCCCTGCCGAAGTATTGATTGATGGAGGGATGGCGAAGTTGATCAGACGTCGAGAGACATTGAATAATATCCTGCAGACAACACCGTTGGAGTAGGGTTGAATCTGTAATCTACAACCCCAACTGTGTCTGTACATGCTAACGCAAGTGCTATTCAAAGATTTAATGTATTTTTGAATCATCATGAAATACAACCGTATCCTCCTGAAACTATCAGGCGAGGCCCTTATGGGTGAGAAGCAGTTTGGTATTGATAATAAGCGCATTGCGCAATATGCATCTGATATTAAAGCCATTGCCGACCTGGGTGTTCAGGTGGCTGTGGTGATCGGTGGAGGCAATATTTTCCGCGGTCTCCAGGCGGCTGAGGGTGGCATGGACCGCGTTCAGGGTGATTATATGGGCATGCTGGCGACCGTGATTAATTCAATGGCGCTTCAGTCGGCCCTCGAGACTCAAGGTGTATTGACCCGCCTTCAATCAGCGATTAAAATGGAGGCGATCTGCGAACCGTTTATACGCCGTAAGGCTGTTCGTCACCTGGAGAAAGGCCGTGTGGTAATCTTTGGTGCCGGTACCGGTAATCCCTACTTTACAACAGATACAGCAGCATCTCTGAGGGCTATTGAGATCGAAGCGGATGTGATTCTGAAAGGTACACGTGTGGATGGGATCTATACCGCTGATCCTGAAAAAGATAAAACCGCAACCCGCTACAATACCCTGACTTTTACCGAGGCCTATGAAAAGAACCTGCAGGTGATGGATATGACGGCGTTTACCCTCTGTCAGGAAAACAAATTGCCGATTATCGTGTTCGACATGAATAAACCAGGTAACCTGACCCGTGTGGTGAAGGGCGAGGAAGTAGGCACGTTGGTGACCGTTTAGGATTTTCTGGAAATATAAAGTAGTTTCGTATCAATCAATAAGCAATATAAATTCTAAGAGTACTATGGAAGTGAAGCAAATTATTGACCATATGCAGGATCATATGCAGAAGGCCATTAACCACCTGGAAGCTGAACTGGTAAAAATCAGAGCAGGTAAAGCAACACCTTCAATGCTGGATGGCATTATGGTGGATTATTATGGCTCTATGACGCCGTTGAATCAGGTGGCCAATATCAATACTCCGGAAGCACGTACTATCGTGATTCAGCCATGGGAAAAGGCAATGATCAAACCAATTGAGAAGGGAATCATCGATGCAAATCTCGGCCTGACTCCGGCGAACGATGGAATTATGATCCGTATTAATGTCCCGCCATTGTCGGAAGAACGTCGCCGTGATCTGGTGAAGCGCGCGAAGGCAGAAGGAGAGCATGCGAAAGTGGGTATCCGCAATCTGCGCCGTGATGCGAATGAGAATATTAAGAAAGCGCAAAAGGCCGGACTCCCGGAAGATCTTGCGAAGGATGCAGAAACCAAAACGCAAAAAATCACCGACGATTACATCGTAAAAGTGGATAAGCACCTCGAAGCAAAAGAAAAAGAAATTATGACGGTATAGTTCGTCGTATTCATACTTCAAACAAGCTCTCTGATAACCTCAGGGAGCTTGTTTTTTTTATGACTTTCGAAAACCTGAGCTGAACACGGATAAAGCGGATGCAACGGATTTTCGCGGATTTATTTCCGGAAAAAAGCAGCTACCAAGATCTGCGAGAAACCACTCTGCGAGCTCAGCGACTTTGCGAGAAACCTCTCTGCGAGAAACTCCTCTGCGAGCTCAGCGCCTCTGCGAGAAACCCCTCTACGAGAAACTCCTCTGCGAGCTCAGCGCCTCTGCGAGAAACCCCTCTACGAGAAACCCCTCTACGAGAAACCCCAAGAGGGAACACGGATAAAGCGAATGTATCCGATAAACGCGGATTTATTTCTGCATTGGGATTACAAAAAATATCCTTTTACCTCTGGCGCCAAAATCACAGCGGAATGAATCTCGCAACAGTCGTTTGAATTCTATTCTTATTGTATCCCTCGCGTCATTTTTTATGATATTTTTGAAAAAAAGTTAATTATGTCATTAGCCAAGGAGCTGGAAAAGCAGGGAAACTGGTTATTCCGTTATCGTGGACAATTGCCGTTGGTCCTTTTTCTGTTGGTGATTCCGGTAATGTTAACTCCCCAGGATTTCATTTCTGATGCATCCTCATCTGTTTGGACAATCGCAGCTATTCTGGTGAGTTTCGCCGGCGTGGTTGTTCGAGCCTATACCATTGGAACCACTCCTCGTGGCACTTCCGGCCGAAACACGAAAAAACAGGTAGCCGAGTCTTTAAATACTTCCGGTATCTACGGGGCAGTTCGCCATCCTCTTTATCTGGGTAACTACCTCATGTGGATCGGCATCGTGATTTTTACTTTCCAGCCCGGTTTTATCCTCTGTGTAACGCTGTTGTATTGGCTGTATTACGAGCGGATCATGATGGCGGAGGAAGGCTTTCTGATCGGCAAATTCGGGAATGCTTACGAAGCCTGGTCGCA
>JBIIRF010000171.1:0-5525 GCA_044341715.1 Bacteroidia bacterium
TATTGTTGTCAGGAAGAAAGATGCAGATGTTCCGTTGCCGGTCATTCTGATTTTTTCGATTTACCCTTCTCCAGGTGATATTGGTATCGCTAAACGGGCCGCAGATCATGGCTACGTAGGAGTTGTAGTTTATACCCGCGGGAAATATTTGAGTCAGGCCGAGATTCAACCCTTCGAACACGATGCTAAAGATTGTTTTGCGACAATATCCTGGTTAGTAAAGCAACCCTGGTGTGATGGCAGAGTAGGGATGTACGGAGGAAGTTATCTTGGATTCACTCAGTGGAGCGTGCAGAAGTATCCGCATCCGGCATTGAAAACAATTGTTCCACAAGCAGCCGTTGCACCTGGAGTGGATTTCCCCAATTATGGTGGTGTGTATGGAAGTTATATGCTGTGTTGGTTGCACCTGGTAACCAATAACCGTAATATGGATTATCTTTCATTTAATAACACAGAAAAGTGGTCTGCGCTATATCGTAAATGGTTTAATTCATCATTGCCGTTTTACCTACTCGATTCGCTGGAAGGAAATCCTCATCCACAATTTCAGAAGTGGTTGATGCACCCTGCCTACGATAGTTATTGGCAATCATTAATGCCCTATAAATCTGATTTTGCAAAGATCAATATACCGGTACTTACCATTACCGGATTTTACGACGACGACCAGTATGGAGCAATGTATTATTTCAATGAACATCATCGGTATCATAAGCAACCACAACATTATTTTTTAATGGGTCCTTGGGATCATGCAGGTGCACAATCGTCTCCGGCATTGGAAGTTCGCGGCTATTCGATCGATTCAATTGCGTACTGTGATATTGATGCGCTGGTGTTTGAATGGATGGATTATATATTTAAAAAGAAAGATCGTCCTGCTATACTTCGCGATAAAATCAATGTGCAGTTAATGGGATCGAATCAGTGGATACATTCTTCGGCATTTAGTTCGCTGAGCAATGATACGATTCGTTTTTACTTGAATCCGACTAAGAAACGCAAAGAGTATACCTTGTCTGATAAATTAGTGCCGGATAAAACCGTTCTCTTGAAAAAGAATTTACGCTCGGAAGACGAATCGTCATTCATCGAACTGGAGAACGATCTGAATATTTTAAATGCCGGGAATCCTTGTCGTGCAGGAGTAAATTACAGTACTGCTGTATTGAAAGACACCATCAATATTGCAGGGGCATTTCAACTTACTTTAACCATTTTACCTGAAGTCAGGGATGCTGATTTTATTGTTCGGCTATATGAAGTTACTGCAGACGGACACTATTTTCTGATCAGCTCCGCCATACAGCGAGGTTCTTATTTAAATGGATCGATATTGAAAAAAACATGGTCGCCCGGCGAAGTACAGACGGTGGAGATCACAACAGCGGCCTTTTCTGCAAAACAGGTGTTGCCAGGAAGTCGGTTGGTAGTGAATCTGGATATTTACAAAGACTATGCTGCAGAAATAAATTACGGTTCTGGAAAACGTGTTTGTAATGAAACACCTGCAGATTATTCCGGAAGTACATCGATAAAAGTTTCAGGAAATTCATTGATCGAAATTCCCGTGCACAAAAAATAAAAAAAAAGTGGCTGTCCCGGTTTAGAAACAGCCACTTTCTATATGAATGCAAAGAGAGAATTTGAGTTATTGACCCTGTCAGATTTTCATCCTGAGGAATCAGCCTCCTGCATAATTGAATTCGTTAATCTTTTTTAACTTCCATCACCATCATCTCGGTACGACGGTTCAGCTGGTGCATTTCTTCTGTACAAGGAGCATCATCGCCGCAGTTGTTTACCAATACTGATTCGCCTGACCATGTGATACGAGCCAATTGTTTTGGATTTACTCCTTTTTCAATCAGGTATTCACGCGCAGATTTCGAACGGTTTTGCGAAAGGCGTTCGTTGTATTCTTTCGTCGCACGGCTATCTGTTGAAGAGGAGAGAGAGATTTTTACATTCTTGTGTTCGATCAGGAATGCAGCCACTTCATCCAGCACTTTACGGGCGTCATCACGTACATTGAATTTATCGAGGTCGTAGTATACGATCTTGAACCAGTTTTCATACGGAGAGATTTCGCTTGCTTTCGTGAGTTCAACAGTATAGTTAAGGCTTTTCGGTGCTTCACCTTCCTGTCCTTTCAGCATTACTACTTTAGGACGATAGCCTGGCATTGAAACGATCAGTTGTTCATCTTTTTCAGGAATCAATGGTTGCGTATAGAGACCCTGAAGATCTGTCGCTCCCAGGTCACGTTGTGTTGAATCATCACGTATCATCGCACCTGGCAATGGCATTTTCGTTTCTGCATCGATTACACTGATTGCAATGGCATAAGCAGCTTCCTGTGTACCAAGTTCAATTCGAATAAACGGATCACCAGGATAGGTTGCAGAAGTTTCAAAATTCACAGTCGAGTCACCGAGACCTGTTGCACTTCCTTTCAACATATATTTCAAATCGAAATCTGCAGGGAAGTCAAAACGACCATTTTCCAGTGTAGTAAATGTCTGGAGTTTTTCTCCTGTTTTTAATTCTACACGCGCTTCCTTGATTGGTGTACCATCTTCCTTGCGAACAACGATACCTTTCACACGAAGACTTTTCTTCTTGAATGTATACAGATCATCATCAAAACCGCGATTCGCACGATTCGAGCTGAGATAACCAATTTTATTTTTCATGTCATACACCATTCCGAAATCATCATCGTAGGTGTTGATCGGATATCCAACGTTTACCGGAATTGTATAACGAATACCAAGGTCACGTGTGAAGAAGATGTCAAGTCCACCGAGTCCAGCCAAGCCATCAGACGAATAGTAGAGTGTACCATCATCCATTACTACCGGAAACACCTCATTACCTTTGGTGTTAATAGTATCTCCCAGATTTACCGGTTGACTCCATCCATTTCCTTGTTTAGTACACATGAAGATGTCCATTCCGCCTTTTGAGCCAGGCATATCTGAAGAGAAGTACAAACGGTTTCCATCCGGACTAATCGCCGCATGTGCGCAGTTGTAATTATCACTGTTGTATTGGAATGGTTCCAGTTTGCCCCATTCGTTACCACCAGAACTTTTTGATTTGAAAAGTTTCAGTTTAACAATCTTGTCACTGCTCTTATGAACTTTGTTTCCTTCTATATTATTTCGGGTGATCCAGACTTCATCTGCTTTTTTGTTGAATACGACCGGACCATCATTGTATTTGGTCTGAAGGTTGGGTGCAAATTCTTCCGGAGCTCTGAATGAGTTCTCCTTGCCTCGGCTATAGTACAGATCCAAAAACGGCTGATTGGTCCAGGCATGATTTCTTTCAATCAATTCTGTTTTTTCTCTTGACGAAGCGAACACAATTCCATCTTTATAGAGTGCAGCACCGAAATCGGCATTGCCGGAATTAATGTCCAGTTTAGTGATAGAGTAGTTAGATGAATCAATAAAGAAACTCTGGTAGGTATCAATCGCTTTCACGAAAGATTGTCCACGGCCATCGGTTTTATTATCCAGTACGAAATCTGTCATCCATTTTTTCGCCTGAGCAAATTTGCCATTGTTCATCAAAGCCTGTCCATAGTAGAATTTATAAATAGGCAGAACAGTTGACATTTTAACAGCTTTGGCATACCAGATTTCCGCCATTTGACGGTTGTTGGTCAGACGATAGCAATCGGCCAGTTTAAACGTAGCTTCCTGCAAGGTACTGTCTTTTTTAAGTGCCTTTGTGTAATACGGGATAGCTTTCGGATAAGCCATCATTTTAAAGTGATAATCGCCTTTTCTCACGAGGCCTTTTTGAGCCATAGAAGGAAGCAATGCGATTGTCAGTACAAGAGTAAGAATATATTTTTTCATGATGCGGCTGGTTGGGAGATTCGGATTAGAAATAACGAGGAGTTACAACTTTACTTTTATCGAAGGAGAAGTCAAATCCAAGTGTGATTTCATGCGTTCCTGAATTAAATTGATTCAATTCAGTCAGAGTATAATCATAGGAGTATCCAAGGCGCATTTGTTTATTCAATTGGATCTGCATCACCGCAGCCCAGGAATCGGAGGTACGGTAAGAACCGCCAAGCCATAGAACTTCGTTCAACAGAACATGAGCACCTAAATCTGCAATAACCGGAGAACCACTCACCGCTTTCACCATAAATGTAGGTTTGAGTTTCACGCCTTCATTCAGCGTAAAAACATAACCTCCCATCATATAGTAGTGCCAATAAGGGATATTCACCTTGTTAGTTGCTTTTCCGGTAACAGCATCTACCTGATTTTGCATCATTCGCGGGATAGAAAGTCCCAGGTAGAAATTCCGGCTATAGTACAAAGTACCAAAGCCCATATTCGGCACCGTTAGTTTTGGTGTTCCGAGGAATGAATAGTCTCCCTGGTCCTGCGTTTTCACCTCCAGGAGTTGTTCCTGATGGTGGATTATACCACCGGAAACAGCCATCGAGAAAAATCCTTTCGCCAGCGGAATACGGTAAGCATAAGATCCAAACGCACTCAGATCCTGAGTAACACCGATTTCTTCGTGGAGGATTGACAGACCTATTCCGATTTTTTCATTTCGGAGAGGAGCGTGTCCACTGAAGGTTTGTGTTTTTGGCGCACCTTCAATTCCTACCCATTGATTTCGATAGAGTGCAGTCAATGCGATATGCTCTCTCGATCCGGCATACGCAGGATTGATGAACATCTCATTGAACATGTACTGTGTGAACTGTGGTTCGAACTGCGCCCTCACCTGCGTTGCAAACAATACGATCAAAGAGGCTAAAAACACTCTTTTTCTTACATTTTCATTCAGCTTCTTCATGATTAGCCGGGCTGTTATATTGGTTATTATTATATACAAGAATGATCAATGGCTGACTAGCGTCGGAGTACAACGAAGCCATTGATTGGTTTTTGGTCTAAGTTTAAATCTAAGATATAGTAGTAGGTTCCGTTGGGTAATTGTTCCCCAAACATTACACCATTTACATTGCTTCTGCCATCCCATTCATTGGCATATTCTTTCTTTTTATACACTAGATTACCCCAGCGATTATAGATGAAGAGAACATTTCCAGGGTATTGATCAATTCCATCAATAACGAATGTATCGTTGGTTCCGTCATTGTTAGGGGAGAATCCGTTTGGAATATCCAGTGTATCGCATAAAACTGAGACAGTGACTGAGGCGGTAGCAGTACAGCCGTAGCCATCTTTAATAACTACAGTGTATTCTGTTGTTTGAGTTGGAGAGGCTACCGGGTTAGGAATATTATCAAAATTCAATCCGGTGGTAGGAGTCCATTTGTATTCATTTCCTCCTCCTGCAGTCAGTTGTGCACTTTCACCTTTGCAGATGATAACACTGTTATTGATGCTAACATTGCTCAGTGTACGAACTGTAATCTCTACCGGATTGGAAGTATAGGTTCCACAGGCAGTAATTGCTGTCATGGTATACGTACCAGCTACTGGTGTTACGAAGTTGTTGGAAGTAGCTCCCTG
>JBIIRF010000172.1:0-5520 GCA_044341715.1 Bacteroidia bacterium
AGGTGTTTGATGCGTACACCATCTCTGCAGCCACCGCATCATTGTTTCTGAGTTATACGTTCGGACTCCTGACTAATTTTTTAATCACCCGTTACCTCGTCTTCAGCGAATCAGAACTGGAGTTTCATAAACAGTTGTTCCGGTATGTGCTTGTTGCTTTGTTGGTGCTTGCTCTTAACTGGGGATTCATGCGCATCCTTATCCGAGAACTGGAATGGTATCCCACTATCTCCCGTGCTGTCTCTGCATTGGTGATTGGTATGTTGAGCTTTGTGATTCATAAAACTTACTCCTTCAAAGTCGGAAAATCCAAAAAATAAAAATCCGATTACTGGGTGTTTCCTCAAACAATCATAAAAAAATCATAACTTTCATAATAAATCAGTGGCCAAAAAAGTCCCGAAACTCCACTGTATTTCGCAATTTATATTCTCGCTTTCAACTCTTCCAAAAAACTTTTCATTCGCAAAAGCGTCTGTCTGATCTCTACTTTGTTTTCTAATTCTTTCCGGTTTCCCTCCAGGATTTTCTTCGCTCCCTCTAAGGTATATCCTTTTTCTTTCACCAGATGAAAAATCACCCGCAGGTTTTTAATATCCTCCGGAGTGAAAAGCCGGTTTCCTTTTTTATTTTTCTTCGGCTGTAAAATTTCAAATTCCTTCTCCCAGAAACGAATCAACGAAGTATTCACCCCAAACATCTCCGCCACCTCTCCGATAGGGTAGTATAGTTTTTCCGGTTCTTTGTCGAAGTCGATGATGGGTGACATGCGGATGGTGAGTTAGTGAATGAAGTTGATTGCCGGTGAAAATTAATCGAACGATTGGTTAGATTGCGATGCCTGCTCTCTGATCTTTTCGTATTCTTCGGCGGTGAGATCGTTAAAGAAGAAGTTGATCGGGTCGATTTTTTTGCCGCTTTTCCATACTTCATAGTGAACGTGTGGACCGGTAGATGATCCGGTGTTGCCGACATATCCTATGACATCTCCCCGTTTGATTTTTTGTCCGGGACGCACCGCAAAACGACTCATGTGTCCGTACAATGTACTGTATCCGAAGCCGTGGTTGATGATGACGTTGTTCCCATATCCGCGACCGTTATACTCCGTTTTCGCTACTGTTCCGTTTCCGGTGGCATAAATTTCTGTTCCGATAGGGGCGGAGAAGTCAATCCCTTCGTGCATGATCGAAGTTTTGTAAATCGGATGTATGCGATAACCGAAACCGGAAGCCAATCTCGCAATCGGACGTTTGGTGATGGGCTGAATGGCTGGAATGGAGGCGAGCAATTCCGCTTTTTTCTTCACGAGTTCAAAAACTTCGTCGTAGGATTTACTTTGAATGTATAACCGGCGATAAAGTTTATCCATCGTCCTTGAGGAATTTACCATCAGTTCGGAATTATCATAACCTTCCAGATCCTTGTAACGGTTTACCCCTCCGAATCCTGCTTCCCGCACTTCCGAGGGGATCGCCTCTGCCTCAAAAATGACGCGGTAAACCTGGTCGTCGCGCTTTTGCAGATCTTCCAAAACCGCCGAAGCCAACTCCATCCGCTGCTGTAAAAGCTCGTATTGAAGCGACATTTCGTTCAGTTCCCGCTTGAGTTGTTTCTCCTTCGGGGAGTCTAAAAATGAGTAGGCCAGCAACAGTACGATCGTCCCGAAAACGGCAGCTGTTGACAACCAGCCCAATACGCGCAGAAAACGCTTTCGGAAGGTCACCACCACGCGCTCGAACTTCAGCGAATCGGTGTTGAAATAATACTTCGTCTTGGCCATGCCTTTTCGTTAAATTTGCGGATTCTCACAAAAATAACAGAATTCCCGTAAGTCCCCTATGAGTACCCTAACTTCCGCACAGATCCGCCAGGCTTTCCTCGATTTCTTTGAGTCAAAAGGCCATACCATTGTCCCTTCCGCACCTATCGTGGTGAAGAACGACCCGACCCTGATGTTTACCAATGCAGGGATGAATCAGTTTAAAGATATTATCCTCGGGAATGTTGCTCCGTTTGCGACCCGTGTTGCCAATACCCAGAAGTGTTTACGCGTGAGTGGTAAGCACAACGATCTGGAGGAAGTGGGAGTGGATACCTATCATCATACGATGTTTGAAATGTTGGGTAACTGGTCGTTTGGCGATTATTTTAAGGAGGAGGCGATTGCCTGGGCCTGGGAGTTGCTGACAGAAGTTTATAAGCTTCCGAAAGATCGTCTCTATGTGACCGTTTTCGAGGGAGATGAGAAGGAGAACCTGGCGTTTGATCAGGATGCGTACGATTACTGGAAGAAGTGGATCGCGGAAGATCGTATTCTGCGTGGAAACAAGAAGGATAATTTCTGGGAGATGGGCGAAACAGGTCCTTGTGGTCCTTGCTCGGAGATACATGTCGATTTGCGCAGTGAAGAGGAGCGGAAGAAGGTAGATGGTAAGTCACTCGTGAATGAAAGTCATCCCCAGGTGATCGAAATCTGGAACAACGTATTCATGGAGTTCAACCGTAAGGCCGATGGTTCGCTCGAACCGCTGCCTGCGAAACACGTGGATACAGGCATGGGCTTCGAACGTCTCTGCATGGCGATGCAGGCGAAAACATCGAACTATGATACCGATGTGTTCATGCCGACCATTCGTTTTATTGAAGAAGTATCCGGCATCAAATACGGTACTAACGAGAAAACAGATATCGCGATGCGCGTGGTGGCCGATCATATCCGCGCCATCAGTTTTACCATCGCCGACGGACAATTACCCTCTAATAATAAAGCCGGATATGTGATCCGTCGTATTCTGCGTCGCGCGGTGAGATACTGTTTCACCTTCCTCAATATCAAAGAACCATTCCTGTATAAACTCGTTGCCCTCATCTCTGATCAGTTCGCAAATGTATTCCCTGAACTCAAAGCGCAGGAAGATTTTGTGGCGCGTGTGATCAACGAAGAAGAGGCGTCGTTCCTTCGTACACTCGATACCGGTATCCGCAAATTCGAAGCGTACACCGGAAATCCGATTGCCGGAGATTTTGCTTTCGAACTGTACGACACTTACGGATTCCCGATCGATCTCACACAACTGATGGCGCGGGAGAATAATAAATCTGTCGACATGGATGGCTTCACAGCTTGCATGGAACAACAGAAGAACCGTTCGCGTCAGGCAACTGCCATGAGCACCGACGACTGGACCATCGTACGCGATGAAGATACTGTCGAGTTTGTGGGCTATGAAGAGCTGGAATGTCCGGCCGAGATTTTACGCTACCGGAAAATAAAAAAAGGAAACAAAGAACAATATCAGCTTGTCCTCAACCGCACACCGTTTTATGCAGAGAGTGGCGGACAAGTTGGAGATACCGGTGTCCTCGAAGCCAACGGTAAATCAGTGCACATCACCGACACGCAGAAAGAAAACAATCTCATTGTACACTTCTGCGACAAGCTGCCTGAAAACCCGGAAGCACAATTCACCGCAAGAGTAAATTTCAACCGACGCTCCCTCATCACTAAAAACCACAGTGCAACGCATCTCATGCACGCCGCTTTACGCAAAGTACTCGGCACACACGTAGCACAAAAGGGATCGCTCGTCAACGAAGAATACACCCGCTTCGACTTCTCCCACTTCGCCAAAGTAACCGACGAAGAGTCAGCGCAGATTGAAAAGATCGTCAATGAGCAAATCCGCCGCAACATCGCACTCAACGAACAACGCAATGTGCCCATCAAGGTCGCGCAAGAGAGTGGAGCCATGGCCCTCTTCGGCGAGAAATACGGAGAGTTTGTCCGCGTCATCACCTTCGACCGCAATTACTCGGTAGAACTATGCGGAGGAACACATGTAAAAGCCACCGGAGAAATCGGCTACTTTAAAATTATCGGCGAAAGTTCAGTTGCAGCCGGCGTGCGACGCATCGAAGCCATCACCGCCGAAGGAGCCGAAGCATATCTCAACGAACAGATCACCGCACTAGACAAAGTAAAAGAGCTGGTAAAAAATCCAAAAGATGTTGTCAAAGGTGTAGAAACCATCCTCCAGGAAAACGACAACCTCCGCAAACAACTCGAAAGCCTCATGCACGAAAAAGCAAAGCAGGTGAAAGCAGAGTTGCTCCGAAAGATCGTAGAAAACGGAGGCGTCAGCATGCTCGTAGAACAAGTCGATCTCAATGCCGATGCCATCAAGAATATCTCCTTTGAGTTAAAACAACAGATCAATAATTTGTTCTGCGTACTCGGCTCTAACGTTGATGGCAAGCCGCACTTATCCGTTATCATCTCCGACACCCTCGTAGCTGACAAATCGCTCAACGCCACCCAGATCATCCGCGATCTCGCCAAAGAAATTCAGGGCGGCGGCGGCGGACAGCCTTTCTACGCCACTGCCGGCGGCAAAAACCCCGAAGGACTCAGCAAAGCCCTCGAGAAAGCAAAAGGATTGTTAAAGTAAGCTGAGCTATCTAAACACATTTCTTTTCTAATTCTCCACTATACATCCTGCATTCAGGGAGTATAGTGGAGTGCGCATATCTGGAAACCCGGTGAAATAATTAGTTAATTTGTCAATTAGCAAATTAGCAAATTCCCCCCGAGGTTCCAGGAGGCACCCTTCGGCTATTTGTTTATTTTCAATGGCGCTCAGGGACCATGCTCCTGACAAGCGTTCCTCACTCGGGGCCTACGGCAATCCGCGAATTCCGCAAGTTTATATTTATAAACATACGGAACCGCCTTACCCACCCAATCCGTGTTCCCAACTTTCCGTCGACAGGAACGCAGATAAAACAGATTCAGCTGATCCCCGCAGATCTATTTCTGCTCTAAATTTCAATTCCGTACTAATTTGCCAACTTGCCAACTTGCCAATCCACCAATTCACCAATCCGCGAAAATCCGTCAAATCCACCCAATCCGTGTTCCCAACTATCCGCCGACGAGAACGCTGATAAAACGGATTAAGCTGATCTCCGCAGATCTATTTCTGCCCTAAATTTCAATCCCGTACTAATTTGCTAATTTGCTAATTCGCTAATTTGCCAATTTGCCAATTTGCTAATTCGCTAATTTGCCCCCGAGGTTCGTTCCTCACTCGGGGCCTCCGGCAATTCACCAATTTACTATATTCGTTGAATAGAAAAATTGTATGTCAAAGAACCACCCTTCCGGCCTTCCCTTCCTCTTCCTATCTGAAATGTGGGAACGCTTCGGCTACTACCTCATGATCGGCATTTTCACCCTCTATCTCAAAGATGTAAAAGAGGGTTTTGCCATGACCGAAGCAGAAGCCTCTGATCTTTATGGTACCTTCATTGCGCTCGTGTTTTTAACACCCTTCCTCGGCGGACTCATTGCCGATCGTTATTGGGGTTATACAAAAGCCATTGTGGTAGGAGGTATAATGATGGGCCTGGGATATTGTCTGATGGGCATCCACCATCTCTATGCCTTATATGCCGGAATGACCCTGGTGATTTTCGGGAACGGTTTCTTCAAGCCGAATATCAGTACCTTATTGGGAA